>NZ_VOYG01000005.1:0-195193 GCF_013420785.1 Acinetobacter sp. YH01011 | reverse complement strand
TTTGTTCAGCGACTGATGGTCCAATGCCACAAACTCGTGAACACATCCTTCTTTCTCGTCAGGTAGGTGTACCTTACATCATCGTATTCTTAAACAAATGCGATATCGTAGACGACGAAGAGTTAATTGAATTAGTTGAAATGGAAGTTCGTGAACTTCTTTCTACTTACGACTTCCCAGGCGACGACACTCCAGTAATCCGTGGTTCAGCACTTGCTGCACTTAACGGTGAATCAGGTCAATATGGTGAAGATGCTGTAGTTGCTCTTGTTGAAGCGCTTGATACTTACATCCCAGAGCCAGTACGTGCAATCGACCAAGCATTCTTAATGCCAATCGAAGACGTATTCTCTATTTCTGGTCGTGGTACAGTAGTAACTGGTCGTGTAGAAACTGGTATCGTGAAAGTAGGCGAAGAAGTTGAAATCGTTGGTATCAAAGACACAGTTAAAACAACTGTAACTGGCGTAGAAATGTTCCGTAAACTTCTTGACGAAGGTCGTGCGGGCGAGAACTGTGGTGTTCTTTTACGTGGTACTAAGCGTGAAGACGTACAACGTGGTCAAGTACTTGCTAAGCCAGGTACAATCAAGCCACACACTAAATTCGATGCGGAAGTATACGTACTTTCTAAAGAAGAGGGTGGTCGTCACACTCCATTCCTTAACGGTTACCGTCCACAATTCTATTTCCGTACAACTGATGTAACTGGTGCAATCCAGTTGAAAGAAGGCGTTGAAATGGTAATGCCAGGTGACAACGTTGAAATGTCAGTAGAATTAATCCACCCAATCGCAATGGACCCAGGTCTACGTTTTGCGATCCGTGAAGGTGGTCGTACTGTAGGTGCGGGTGTTGTTGCTAAAGTAACAGCATAATTATAGAATGTGTTAAACAGGTCGAGAGCTTTGGCTCTCGTTCTGTTTTGTAGGTCAGTAGTTCAATTGGTAGAGCGTCGGTCTCCAAAACCGAATGTTGGGGGTTCGAGTCCCTCCTGGCCTGCCACTTTTTTTAAAAAAGCTTGATGTCGGCTAATCTAGTCATATAATAAGTCGCGAATTCTACGACGAGTACAAAAATGTCGAATGATAAATCGCGTGACGCATTAAGCGACGCGCCAATCCCTCAAAGAAATAATTCTGCTGAAGTTGTTCAATCGAGTTCTCCATTAGACTACGTGTTGTGGGGTATCGCTTTGATTTTATTCATCGCTTCGATGATGGTGAATCAGCATCTTCCTGCGTATTGGGCACCAGCCAATGATATTTGGGTGCGTGTTGGGGTAATTTTGGCTTGTATCGTTGTGGCTTTAGGTTTATTATACGCCACCCATCAAGGCAAAGGCTTTGTTCGTTTGCTTAAAGATTCACGTATTGAGTTACGTCGAGTCACTTGGCCTACTAAACAGGAAACTGTAACAACGTCATGGCATGTATTGATTGTTGTTGTAGTCACTTCAATTGTATTGTGGTGTTTTGACTATTTGTTAGGCTGGGCAATCAAGTTAATTATCGGGTAAAAGAGCTATGAAACGTTGGTACATTATTCATGCCTACTCAGGTTATGAAAAACAAGTGATGCGTTCGCTTAATGATCGAATCCAGCGTAGCGCTGTTGCCGATAGCTTTGGTGAAGTCCTTGTTCCTACCGAAGAAGTGGTAGAAATGAAGGATGGTAAGAAACGTAAGTCAGAGCGTAAGTTCTTTCCAGGCTATGTATTGGTTGAAATGGAAATGAACGATGAAACTTGGCACATTGTTAAAGAGTGTCCAAAAGTTTTAGGTTTTATTGGTGGTACAGCAGAAAAGCCTGCCCCAATTACGCAAAAAGAAGCTGACGCGATTCTTGCACGTGTACGCAATACTGGTGAAGCACCTCGTCCGAAGACGATGTTTGAACCAGGCGAAGAATTACTTGTGATTGATGGTCCATTCACCGACTTTAAAGGCGTGGTGGAAGAAGTTCAATACGAGAAGTCACGTTTAACGTTGACAATTAATGTATTTAATCGACCTACTCAGGTTGAGCTGGAATTTCGTCAAGTCGAAAAATCCGTTTAAGTTTGAGTGGTTGGAAAACGCCCGATTTATGATGAATCGGGCATTGTTGTTGTAACGGTATCGTTACTTAAAATATTGGGGAGCCTAGCGGCGTTTGTACCCAGAGGTAATTTGAAATGGCTAAGAAGATTGACGGCTATATCAAGCTGCAAGTTCCAGCTGGTAAAGCGAATCCATCTCCACCAATTGGTCCTGCATTAGGTCAACGTGGTGTTAACATCATGGCATTCTGTAAAGAATTCAATGCTGCTACACAAAAAGTTGAACCAGGTTTGCCAATTCCTGTAGTGATCACTGTGTACAACGACAAGTCGTTCACATTCATCATGAAAACTCCTCCTGCTGCAATTCTTCTTAAGAAAGCTGCAGGCATTCAAAAGGGTTCAGCTGTACCTAACAAAAACAAAGTTGGTAAGTTGACTCGTGCTCAATTAGAAGAAATCGCGACTACTAAAGAACCAGATTTAACTGGTGCTGATTTAGAAGCACGTGTGCGTACCATTGCTGGTTCTGCACGTTCTATGGGCTTGGATGTGGAGCTATAAGACATGGCAAAGTTAACTAAACGTCAAAAAGCCATTGCTGCTGCTGTAGAAGCAAACAAAGTTTACACTTTGGAAGAAGCAGTTGAAGTTCTAAACAACCTTCCTGCTGCTAAATTCAAAGAATCTTTGGATGTTGCGGTAAACCTAGGTGTTGACCCACGTAAATCTGATCAGGTTGTTCGTGGTGCGACTACACTTCCTGCAGGTACTGGTAAAACTGTACGTGTAGCTGTTTTCGCTCAAGGTGCTGCTGCAGAAGCTGCTAAAGCTGAAGGCGCAGACGTAGTTGGTTTCGACGACTTAGCTGAAAGCATTCAAGCGGGTAACCTTGACTTTGACGTTGTGATTGCAGCTCCGGATGCAATGCGCGTAGTAGGTAAGTTGGGTACGATTCTTGGTCCACGTGGCTTAATGCCAAACCCTAAAGTGGGTACTGTAACTCCTGACGTTGCGACTGCAGTTAAAAATGCAAAAGCAGGTCAAGCGCGTTACCGTGTAGACAAAGCGGGTATTATCCACGCTGCGATTGGTCAAGTTGGCTTTACTGCTGAAGCAGTTCGTTCAAACGTTGAAACCTTAGTTGCTGACTTGAAAAAGTTAAAGCCTGCAACTTCTAAAGGCGTATACATCAAAAAGATCACTTTGAGCTCTACTATGGGTCCTGGTCTTGTTATTGATGTACAGAACGTTTCTAACTAAGTCTGACTTAGAAAGAATTTTAAAGTCCTGAAAAGTCTCCTTCTCCCTCTGGGAGAAGGTCGGGATGAGGGTTAAACCTCTCCCTAACCCTCTTCTAGCAGGAGAGGGGGACATTCAGGCGGACTTTGAATTGGTAAATGAGAATTTATCAGCGTCAAAGACCTCAGGCGAGAGTAGTTTTATGCTGCTTTCTTAATCTTCCAGCCTGGGTAGACGCGGTGGTGTGATTTATTCCTCCTCCGCGTGTAAGTTCAGCAATGAATTTACGAATTGGGAGTGTGCTTCACGTAAGCACATAAATCACCGTTAGGAGGTTTTACAATGGCTCTTCTTATCGAAGACAAAAAACAGATCGTAGCAGAAGTTAACGAAGTTGCTTCTAAAGCGTTCTCTGCTGTTGTTGCTGACTATCAAGGTATGAGCGTTGAGCAATTAACGGCTCTACGTGTTGAAGCGCGTAAATTAGGTGTTACTACACGTGTTGTACGTAATACTTTGGCTAAACGTGCTTTTCAAGATACGCAATTCACGATCTTGAACGACAACCTTGTTGGCCCAACAATTTTAGCTTTCTCAACTTCTGAAGACGACATGGGTGCAGCTGCACGCTTGTTCGAAGAATTCGCTAAAACGAATAAAGCATTTGAACTTAAAGCTGCTGCATTTGACGGCAAACTTTATAAAGGTGCTGAAGTTAGCGTAATTGCGAATCTTCCGAACCAAGAAAAAGCGCTTACTATGCTTGCAAACGTTCTTCAAGCTCCTATTTCGAAATTGGGTCGCCTTATTACTGCGCTCAAAGAGAAAAACGAGTCAGAAGCTGCATAAGCTTAAATTTATTTCCACACCATTCAATTTCCATTTGGAGTTATTCTCATGGCTTTAACTAACGAAGAAATCTTAAACGCAGTTGCTGAAAAAACTGTTCTTGAACTTGTTGAACTTATCTCTGCTTTTGAAGAGAAATTCAATGTATCAGCTGCTGCTGTTGCTGTTGCTGCTGCTCCAGGCGCTGGCGCTGCTGCTGCAGAAGAGCAATCTGAATTCAACGTTGAGTTGACTTCTTTCGGTGCGAACAAAGTTGCTGTAATTAAAGCAGTTCGTGAAGCTACTGGCCTTGGTCTTAAAGAAGCTAAAGACATCGTTGAAGGCGCTCCTTCAGTGATCAAAGAAGCTGTTTCTAAAGAAGAAGGTGAAGAGCTTAAGAAGAAACTTGAAGAAGCTGGTGCTACAGTTACACTTAAGTAATCTTAAGGGGAGTCGATTTTTTTATAATCGACTCCAAAAAATGGCTGATGGCTCTTGGGTCATCAGCCTTTTTGCGTTACAATTATCGGCTCGATTTTTGTTTGAATGATGGGAAAACCATCGAAAACAATATAAATCAATAAAATCAAACGCTTACCAATATTTTTCCACATTTAAAAATATTGTTAAGCGTTTTAATACCACTAAAAATTGCAGCATTTGTAAAGAGTGGTGGCCATATCGGCCTGCGTAATTCCTTCTAAACCCGTTCTGCAGGCGGGTTTAGTTTACTTTCCGAGGACTCCAGATGGCATACTCATATACCGAAAAGAAACGGATCCGTAAGAATTTTGGTAAATTGCCCCAAGTAATGGATGCACCGTACTTGCTTTCGATTCAAGTCGACTCGTACCGTACTTTCCTTCAAGATGGCAAAACTCCAAAAAGCCGCGAAGATATCGGTCTCCAAGCCGCATTTCGTTCAGTTTTTCCTATAGAAAGTTATTCTGGCAATGCTGCTTTAGAATTTGTTGAGTATAGTCTTGGTAAGCCTGAGTTTGATGTACGTGAGTGTATTCTTCGCGGCTCAACTTATGCGGCACCAATGCGCGTAAAAATTCGTTTGATCATTAAAGATCGTGAAACGAAATCAATCAAAGATGTGCGTGAGCAAGAAGTCTACATGGGCGAAATGCCATTGATGACGGATAACGGTACCTTTGTGATTAACGGTACTGAGCGTGTAATTGTTTCTCAATTACACCGTTCACCAGGCGTGTTCTTTGACCACGATAAAGGTAAGACCCACTCGAGCGGTAAAGTGTTGTATTCAGCACGCATTATTCCTTACCGTGGCTCATGGTTAGACTTTGAATTCGATGCCAAAGACCTCGTTTATGTGCGTATTGACCGTCGTCGTAAATTGCTTGCGACTGTAGTGTTGCGTGCATTGGGCTATAGCAATGAACAAATCCTAGACTTGTTCTTTGAGAAAGTACCTGTCTATTTAGACATGGGTAGCTACCAAATTGACCTTGTCCCAGAACGCTTACGTGGCGAAATGGCACAATTTGACATCACTGATACTGACGGCAAAGTGATTGTTGAGCAAGGTAAACGCATTAATGCGCGTCACGTACGTCAAATGGAAGCAGCTGGTCTTGAGAAGCTTTCAGTTCCTGATGAGTACTTGTACGAACGTATTACTGCAGAAGACATCCAGCTAAAAGATGGCGATGTGATTGCTGCAAACACCTTGTTAAGCCATGAAATCATGGTGAAACTTGCAGAAGGTGGTGTTAAACAATTTAACATCCTATTCACCAATGACATCGACCGTGGTTCGTTCATTGCGGACACCTTACGTGCAGATACAACTGTTGGTCGTGAAGATGCTTTGGTAGAAATCTACAAAGTGATGCGTCCAGGTGAGCCACCGACGAAAGAAGCCGCTGAAAATCTGTTCAATAACTTGTTCTTCTCTTCTGAGCGTTATGATTTATCGCCAGTAGGTCGTATGAAGTTCAACCGTCGTTTGGGTCGTCCTTACGAAGTGGGTACAGATCAGAAATCACGTGAAGTTGAAGGTATTTTGTCTAACGAAGACATTACCGATGTACTTAAAACATTGATCGAAATCCGTAACGGTAAAGGTGAAGTCGACGATATCGACCACTTGGGTAACCGTCGCGTACGTTCAGTGGGCGAGATGACTGAAAACCAATTCCGTGTTGGTTTGGTACGTGTTGAGCGTGCTGTAAAAGAGCGTTTGTCACAAGCTGAAACAGACAACCTGTCTCCGCAAGATTTAATCAATGCGAAGCCAGTGGCTGCTGCAATCAAAGAATTCTTTGGTTCAAGCCAATTGTCTCAGTTCATGGACCAAAACAACCCGTTGTCTGAAATTACCCACAAGCGTCGCGTATCTGCGCTTGGTCCAGGTGGTTTGACACGTGAACGTGCAGGCTTTGAGGTACGTGACGTACACCAAACTCACTATGGTCGTGTGTGTCCAATTGAAACGCCTGAAGGTCCAAACATTGGTTTGATCAACTCGCTTTCTGTTTATGCAAAATGTAATAATTTTGGCTTCTTGGAAACGCCATACCGTAAAGTGGTTGATGGTCGTGTAACCGATGAGGTTGAGTATTTATCTGCAATTGAAGAAGTGGGCACGATCATTGCGCAAGCGGACTCAAGCGTAGACCAAGATGGCAATTTAACAGAAGAATTCGTATCTGTACGTCACCAAGGTGACTTCGTGCGTATGCCGCCAGAGCGCGTGACGCACATGGACGTTTCTGCACAGCAGGTTGTATCTGTAGCAGCATCACTGATTCCATTCCTTGAGCACGATGACGCCAACCGTGCCTTGATGGGATCGAACATGCAACGTCAGGCTGTTCCGACGCTTATCGCTGATAAACCACTTGTGGGTACAGGGATGGAAGCGAACGTAGCACATGACTCAGGTGTATGTGTGATTGCAAACCGTGGTGGTCGTATTGAATATGTCGATGCTTCACGTGTGGTGATTCGTGTTAACGAAGAAGAAATGATCGCGGGTGAAGCAGGTGTAGATATCTACAACCTGATCAAATACACACGTTCAAACCAAAACACTTGTATTAACCAAAAAGTTTTGGTGAAGATGGGTGATAAGGTAGGTCGTGGTGATGTATTGGCTGACGGTCCATCTACAGATGGTGGTGAGCTTGCACTCGGTCAGAACATGCGCGTCGCGTTCATGACTTGGAATGGTTATAACTACGAAGACTCTATCTTGCTTTCTGAGCGTGTACTTCAAGAAGATCGCTTAACTTCGATTCACATTCAAGAGTTGTCATGTGTTGCACGTGATACCAAATTGGGTGCGGAAGAAATCACGGCTGATATTCCAAACGTGGGCGAAGCTGCACTGTCTAAACTAGACGAGTCTGGTATCGTTTACATTGGTGCTGAAGTTACTGCAGGCGACATCCTTGTTGGTAAAGTAACGCCTAAGGGTGAAACTCAGTTAACCCCTGAAGAAAAATTGCTTCGCGCAATCTTCGGTGAAAAAGCCGCAGATGTGAAAGATTCATCATTGCGCGTTCCATCGGGTACTAAAGGTACTGTGATTGACGTTCAAGTCTTTACTCGTGATGGTTTAGAAAAAGACGAACGTGCGCAAGCGATTGAAAAAGCACAGCTTGATGCGTATCGCAAAGACTTGAAAGAAGAATACAAAATCTTTGAAGAAGCAGCGCGTGAACGTATTATCCGCTTATTGAAAGGTCAAGAATCTAACGGTGGCGGTACAACTAAACGTGGTGACAAACTTTCTGAAGATGTGTTGTCTGGTTTAGAGTTAGTTGATCTACTTGAAATTCAACCAAGTGATGAAGCAATCGCTGAGCGTTTAACTCAAATTCAAACTTTCTTGAAAGAGAAGAGCTTTGAAATTGATGAGAAATTCGCTGAGAAGAAACGTAAGCTTTCTACAGGCGATGAACTCACTACGGGTGTATTGAAAGTTGTTAAAGTTTACCTTGCTGTTAAACGTCGCATCCAACCGGGTGACAAGATGGCGGGTCGTCACGGTAACAAAGGTGTTGTATCAAACATCTTGCCTGTAGAAGACATGCCACACGATGCTAACGGTGTACCAGTAGATATCGTATTGAACCCGCTAGGCGTACCATCGCGTATGAACGTGGGTCAGATTCTTGAAACACACTTGGGTATGGCAGCCAAAGGTTTGGGTGAGCAAATTGATAAAATGCTCAAACAACAACGCGAAATTGCTGAACTACGTGAGTTCCTAGACAAGATTTATAACAAAGTCGGTGGCGAGCAAGAAGATCTTGACAGCTTAACTGATGATGAAATCTTGGTATTGGCTGGCAACTTACGTGCAGGTGTTCCGTTGGCTACTCCTGTATTTGATGGTGCAGAAGAAGGTCAAATTAAAGAATTACTTGAACTGGCTGAATTACCACGTTCTGGTCAAACCGTGTTGTACGATGGTCGTACAGGCGAGAAATTTGACCGTCCAGTGACTGTAGGTTATATGTACATGCTCAAACTCAACCACTTGGTGGATGACAAGATGCACGCACGTTCTACAGGTTCTTACTCACTTGTAACGCAACAGCCGTTGGGTGGTAAGGCACAATTCGGTGGTCAGCGTTTCGGTGAGATGGAAGTCTGGGCACTTGAAGCATACGGTGCTGCATACACGCTTCAAGAAATGCTCACTGTGAAGTCGGATGACGTTGAAGGTCGTACCCGTATCTATAAGAACATTGTAGATGGTAACCATTATATGGACCCAGGTATGCCTGAATCGTTTAACGTATTGACCAAAGAGATCCGTTCTTTAGGTATCAACATTGAACTGAAAAATGGTGACTAAGCATCTCCATTAAATCTCCCTAAATCCCTCTTTATAAAAGAGGGACTTTTCCCCCTTTGAAAAAGGGGGATTAAGGGGGATTAAAACTCAGTTAAAAAACAATATTTGTGACCCAGTTGGGATGTGAAAACTGCCTCCCAGCACACGGAGAAAAAAATTGAAAGACTTGCTCGATATCATGCGCAAAAAGACGGATTCAGACGGTCATGCTCCAGTAGAGTTTGACCGCATCCGTATTGGTCTTGCGTCACCAGAAATGATTAAGTCATGGTCTCACGGTGAAGTTAAAAAGCCAGAAACCATTAACTATCGTACGTTTAAGCCTGAACGTGATGGTTTATTCTGTGCCAAAATTTTTGGTCCAGTAAAAGATTACGAATGCTTGTGTGGTAAATACAAGCGTATGAAATACAAAGGCGTCATTTGTGAAAAATGTGGCGTTGAAGTAACGACTGCAAAAGTTCGTCGTGAGCGTATGGGTCACATCGAACTCGCTTCTCCAGTTGCACACATTTGGTTCTTGAAATCATTACCAAGCCGTATTGGTTTATTACTTGATATGACTTTACGTGATATCGAGCGCGTATTGTATTTCGAATCTTATGTGGTTACTGACCCAGGTATGACGCCATTTGAGAAATATCAACTTCTCAATGACGAAGAATACTTCAATGCTCTAGAAGAGCATGGTGATGAATTCACTGCGAAAATGGGTGCTGAAGCAGTTCAAGACTTATTAAAAGACATCGATCTTGAAGCTGAAATTGCTCGTTTACGTGAAGAAATTCCACAAACAACTTCAGAAACTAAGCTGAAAAAAGCGTCTAAGCGTTTGAAGTTGATGGAAGCGTTCAAAGAGTCGAACAACAAGCCAGAATGGATGGTGATGAATGTACTGCCTGTACTTCCACCAGATCTTCGTCCGTTGGTTCCACTTGAAGGTGGTCGTTTTGCGACGTCTGACTTGAACGATCTTTATCGTCGTGTGATTAACCGTAACAACCGTTTGAAGCGTCTTCTTGACCTTGCAGCGCCAGACATCATCGTACGTAACGAAAAACGTATGTTACAAGAGTCTGTTGATGCCTTGTTAGATAACGGTCGTCGTGGTCGTGCAATCACAGGTTCAAACAAGCGTCCGCTTAAATCTTTGGCAGATATGATCAAAGGTAAGCAAGGTCGTTTCCGTCAAAACTTACTTGGTAAGCGTGTTGACTATTCAGGTCGTTCGGTGATTACCGTTGGTCCAAACCTACGTTTACACCAGTGTGGTCTTCCGAAGAAAATGGCACTTGAACTGTTCAAGCCATTCATCTTTGCAAAATTACAAGCTTCAGGTCAAGCAACCACCATTAAAGCTGCGAAGAAAATGGTTGAGCGCGAAACCCCAGAAGTTTGGGACGTACTTGCCTCTGTGATTCGTCAACACCCAGTGATGTTGAACCGTGCGCCTACACTTCACCGTTTGGGTCTTCAAGCATTTGAACCGATCCTGATTGAAGGTAAAGCCATCCGTCTACACCCACTCGTTTGTGCTGCGTTTAACGCCGACTTCGACGGTGACCAAATGGCGGTACACGTACCATTAACGCTTGAAGCGCAATTAGAAGCGCGTGCGTTAATGATGTCCACCAACAACATCTTGTCTCCTGCGAACGGTGAACCAATCATCGTACCATCTCAGGACGTGGTGTTGGGCTTGTATTACATCACGCGTGATGCAATCAATGCCAAAGGTGAAGGCATGGTGTTTGCAGATACGCACGAAGTAAACCGTGCACTTGCAACGGGTCAAGTTGACTTACACGCTCGCGTAAAAGCACGTGTACACCAAACCGTAATCAATGAAAATGGTGAGCGTGAGCAACAAACTATTGTTGTAGATACGACACCAGGTCGCTGCTTGCTTTGGGAAGTTGTGCCTGAAGGTTTAAGCTTTGAGCAAATTAACCTAGAGATGAACAAAAAGAACATCTCAAAGTTAATCAACTCTTGCTACCGTAAATTAGGTCTAAAAGACACGGTTATTTTTGCAGACCAATTGATGTACTTGGGCTTCCGTCAAGCGACACGTTCAGGTGTTTCTGTGGGTATGGAAGACATGGTTATTCCACCACAAAAACAAGCAATTATTGAAAAAGCAGAAACTGAAGTTCGTGAAATTGAACAACAGTTCGAGCAAGGCTTCGTAACTGCGGGTGAGCGTTATAACAAAGTGGTCGATATTTGGGCACGTACCAACGACCAAGTTGCTAAAGCGATGATGGACAACTTGTCATTCACAACTGTGAAAAACAAACAGGGTGAAGACGAGAAGCAAAAATCATTCAACTCGATCTACATGATGTCGGATTCAGGTGCGCGTGGTAGTGCGGCACAGATTCGTCAGTTGGCGGGTATGCGTGGTTTGATGGCGAAACCAGATGGTTCGATCATTGAAACGCCAATTAAAGCGAACTTCCGTGAAGGTTTGACGGTACTTCAGTACTTCATTTCAACTCACGGTGCGCGTAAAGGTTTGGCCGATACCGCATTGAAAACAGCGAACTCAGGTTACTTGACACGTCGTTTGGTTGACGTTGCACAAGACTTGGTAATTACTGAGCCAGATTGCGGTACTTATGGCGGTTTAGTGATGACACCATTCATTCAAGGTGGTGATGTCATTGAAAACCTTGGTACGCGTGTATTAGGTCGTGTAACTGCAGAAGATGTGAAGAAAGCGGGTTCAGACGAAGTTATTCTGCCACGTAACACACTCATTGATGAAAAACTTGCTAACTTCTTAGAAGAGCAAGGTGTCGATGAAGTAAAAGTACGTTCAGTGGTATCTTGTGAATCGACCTTTGGTGTATGTGCGAAGTGTTATGGTCGTGACCTAGCACGTGGTCACTTGGTGAATCCAGGTGAATCTGTGGGTGTAATGGCTGCTCAATCGATTGGTGAGCCAGGTACACAGTTAACCATGCGTACATTCCACGTGGGTGGTGCGGCAAGCCGAACTTCTGCAGCCAATAGCGTACAAGTGCGTAACAAAGGTTCAGTACGTTTCCATAACGTGAAAACTGTACAACACGCTAAAGGTCACTTGGTATCTGTTTCACGTTCAGGTGAAATTGGTATTGCCGATGAGTTAGGTCGTGAGCGTGAGCGTTATAAACTGCCATACGGTGCGTCAATCTTGCTCAAAGATGGCGAAGCGGTAGAAGCTGGCGGTATTGTGGCGACTTGGGATCCACACACGCATCCACTTGTGACCGAAGTTGCGGGTAAAATCCGTTTCAGCCAAATTGCTGATGGCGTGACTGCAACCTCGAAAACTGATGATGCAACAGGTATGACCACAGTTGAAATCTTGCCAGTGACTTCACGTCCTGCGTCAGGTAAAGACTTACGTCCTGCTGTGGTATTAGACACTGTGGATGGTGGCGAACAGTTCTACTTCTTGCCACAGAACACGATTCTTTCTGTCCGTGATGGCGAAAATATCGGTGTGGGTGACGTTATTGGTCGTGTACCACAAGAATCTTCACGTACTCGTGATATTACCGGTGGTTTACCACGCGTTGCAGACTTATTTGAAGCACGTAAACCAAAAGAGCATGCGATTCTTGCAGAAGTGTCAGGTATCGTGAGCTTTGGTAAAGAAACCAAAGGTAAGAACCGTTTAGTGATTACACCAGATGATGGCTCTGAGATTTACGAAGAGTTGATTCCAAAATGGCGTAACATCAACGTGTTTGAAGGTGAGCATGTGAACCGTGGTGAAACCATTTCTGATGGTCCACAAAACCCACATGACATCTTACGCTTGAAAGGTGAAGTGGCATTAACCAACTACATCGTGAACGAAGTTCAAGACGTTTACCGCTTACAAGGTGTAAAAATTAACGATAAGCACATTGAAGTCATCGTGCGTCAAATGTTGCGTAAAGTTGAAATCACCGATGGTGGCGATACGAGCTTCATCAAAGGCGAACAAGTGGATTACATTCGCGTGGTACAAGAAAACCAAGCTGTACTTGCACAAAACAAGTTCCCAGCGAAGTTTGAACGTCAATTGATGGGTATCACCAAAGCATCGCTTTCAACAGACTCGTTCATTTCTGCTGCATCGTTCCAGGAAACTACACGTGTGTTAACTGAAGCGGCTGTAACAGGTAAAGAAGATGATTTACGTGGCTTGAAAGAGAACGTTGTTGTGGGTCGTTTGATCCCAGCAGGTACGGGTCTTGCTTACCACTTAGAGCGTCGTCGTCAAGAAGCTGAAGCTGCTGAATTGGCATTAGTGAATGATTTCTCTGATGTAGATCAAGCATTAAGCCAAGCATTTAGCGATGAATTTAACGATCTCTAATTCGTTTTAAAGCATCATTTAAAGACGCCTTTCGAGGCGTCTTTTTTTTGCCAACGTTTTAGTTGCATATTTTGCTTTAATAAAGCCGCAATATTGCATATAGTGAATTAAGAACAATTTAAAAATATCAAGAAAACTAAGGGGATAGCTTATGCAATTTAGAGGACTGACACTGTGTTTATCGGCAATGCTACTGAGTGTGTCTGTTTCGGCTGCACCAATGCCAAACAGCATTGTGGTGAAAGACAAAGCCATTGTGCCTATTCTAAAAACTGAAGTGATTCGTACAGTGACAGGTGAAAAGCCTATACGCCATGTAGAAGCCACGATTTTTGAAGTGAGCAATCAGGGTAAAGATATTGTGGCAAAGGAAGTTGTTTTTGATGATGATCAAGCACAGTTTTCAGAGAAACAATTGGGTATTCCTGTGATTCAAAAAGGTGGGGTGATTGTACCAACCTCAAAAATTGAGTTGAATAAAACCCTAAAGCAGGATGGTAAAGTCATTTCTGAAGTGAAAACGATTGATGCAGAAGGCATGGAATATAAGCAGGGGCAGGCGCCAATTCATCGCACATTAAAACTGGATCGGGTCAAAACGCCTGAAAGCAAAGAAACAGTTTCTCATGCTGTGTTTACTGAAGATGGACAAACCACAAGAGATGTCGTGCTTTTGGAAGAAGATGTTGCTGAATCATCTATTCAGCCTTAAGTCTTTTACAGAAATACCTTCATCTTGCTGTGCTTGGTAACAGTTTTTTCAAAGTTGTTACCGCAATATGCACTAAGCTGAGAGCGAATAGACCGAGGGGGAGTGATTACCATGAAAAAAGTATTGAGTGTATTGGCAGTTGCAACTGTATCGACCATGTTAATGGCGGGTTGTGAGAGCATGAGTTCAAATGACCAACGTATTGGTGCAGCAGCATTAGGCGGTGCCGTTGGTGGCGCAGCGGGTAACAGCGTAGGTGGTAGTGTTGGTGCAGCAGCAGGCGCAGGTGCAGGTGCAGCAGTTGGAAGTAAAACCCAAGATGGTTCTAACCGTAACGCAACCTATAGTGGAATTGGCGGTGCGATTGGTTCAATTTTAGGTAAAGAAGTGATAGGTGGTAATGCAGGCGCTGCAATCGGTGGTGCTGTTGGTGGTGGTGCTGGTGCAGCCATCGAGCAAAAGCGTTAATCTGAATACGAACAGCCATGCCATCCTACTGAAGTATTTATATTTCAGTACATCCAACGCAGAGTCTTATGATTCTGCGTTTTTTATGCGCTAGCTGAAAAATTAATGCGTTTGGATAAATTGATTGACTGCTTGAGTATAAGCATTATTTTGTCCCAATGACTTGTTGATTTCAGCATGTGAAAGTCGGACAGGCAATAACTGGGTTTGAGTTCCGAATTTCTGTGCTTGTTGAATAAATTGTCGAGCTTGAGTACAGGGTTGATCTGCACGGATGGTTGAGCACACCGCGAGAAATGCAGGTAAAGCTTGATGTAGCTGAGCTATCGGAGAAAGGGCTTTCCAGTTGGAAGGTTGATCACCAAAGGCTTGATCATAAAACGTGCATGACGTGTTTGCATTATCTTTTCTATATCATAAGCCGCGCTATCTAAAGCAACTGTAGCACGCCAAGGCTGTGGCTGGGGTGCCAGCCAATGGGGGCGAACGGTTAATAGACTGACCAGGTGTGCGCCCGCAGAATGTCCCATCAGCACCAAGCGTTTTGAGTCAGCATGCCAATGCGGTGCCTGATTTTGGATATAAATAAGCGCTTGGGCGATATCCTGAGTTTGCTGCTGTACGGTCACATCTGGAACTAATCTATAGTTGATAGACACAAAAATCCAGTTTTGCTTGGTCCAGTAACTCAGCTTATTTTTGACCACAGCAGCATGATTTTTATCACCCATTTTCCAAGCACCGCCATGGACCATCATCATGAGCGGGGCTGGTGTTTGATCTGTGAGTACTTTGGCAGGGAAATAGACATCCATCACTTGTTGAGGATGAGATCCATAAGCCACATTTTTCAAAGTCTGGACTTTGGTAAATGTATTCGGCACCAAAGCATGGAGGGATGTCGATGAATAGAAACAAAGTAGGGAAAAGATTGGCACAAGATTTTTTTCATTTTAATGATCCTTTAATTTTAAATACTATCAATGTTTATAATTTTTATGATCCACTGATGTATCAACAGTAATACGTTAATTAATTCATACCTGCTCAAAAAGAGTAGAGAAGTTTGTCGGTGACATTGATCTTTTTGTCTTTTGATTAAAATAATATTACCAACAACGCAGAATCATTAGATTCTGCGTTTTTATGTGAGCTAAAAATTACGTTGCTACGGCTTTGGGCTTTTTACGTCGGATATATAACGTTTTATGCACTTCTGCAATTCGTACACCTGATTCATCGATAATATTGAGCGTATATTGACGTGTCAGAGGAGCATAGTCTTCTGCGATCTGTTTGATTTCCTCGACTTCAGCGGCACTCAGGCGAATATCGGCATACACCGTACTGCGTCCTGGGGCGAGGAAATGAATCGTTGCCGCTTTATCCCAAACAATATATGTTGAACCCAAGTGATGCATCAGAATTAACATATAAAATGGATCTACCATGGAATAGAGGCTGCCGCCAAAATGTACGCCGACAATATTTTGATTTTTGCGAGTGAGTGGCATTTTGACACGGACATGGTGGTTGGCTAAATCGATTTGATCAATTTCAATACCTGCACCCCGATAGGGTGGGTACCGATTTAAAAAGTATTTAGAAACGATAGGAAGTTGCTGCAATTTTTTGATGAGGTTCATGGGAAATTTTATAGAGCCTTAAGTAGATTTTTCTTATATTAGTATGAAATTTGAGCAAGCCAATGGCATATTTTGTTATTCTCAAGAGCAATCATGTCAACAATAAACAACAGGATGTTTATGCAAGCACAAACGCAATGGATTGAAACCTCAGATTATCAACAGCTCTATGTCAAAACTTGGGGCGAAAAAAAGCACCTGCACTGATTTTGGTGCATGGCTATCCAGATAACCAAGAAGTCTGGGAACGGGTGATTGCCGTGTTGGTGCAAGATTTTTATGTGGTGAGTTATGATGTGCGCGGTGCGGGACAATCCTCCATTCCTAAATCCATTCGTGCCTATAGCTTGGCTCAATTGGCTGCAGATTTAATGGCTGTTGCTAATGCCGTTTTGGGGCAGCGTGCATTTCACTTGGCAGCTCATGACTGGGGTTCAATTCAGTCTTGGGAAGCAGTGACGGATCCAGAATTAAAGGGACGAATTTTATCGTACAGCAGTATTTCAGGCCCATGTTTGGATCATGCAGCGTTCTGGATGCGTAAGCAGTTTTCTGAAAATAAAATTAAATTTTTCAAACAAATGCGTAAATCTTGGTATATTGCTGCCTTTCAACTTCCTGCACTTGCGCCTACAGTTTGGCAGTTCTTTCAACCTGAACAATGGCGTCAGGTAGTGATGCGCTTAGAACGCGATCAAGATATTGCGATCAATCCTAATATCCGCAAAGATGGGCGCTATGGCGTCAATTTATATCGTGCCAATTTTATCCCACGTTTATTAAAGCCGCGTCAACGTTATGCAATTTGTCCTGTGCAAGCTATTGTCTTGAAATATGATCAATTTGTGGGTGCTGAATTGATTGATGAAATGTCGCTTTGGGTAGATGATTTTCAACGTGTGGAATTGGCAGCTAATCACTGGGCGATTCTTAGTCAGCCGCAAGCAGTTGCTACTGCCATCCGTGATTTTGCTTTAGGTCATGCAAATTCACATGCTGCAGCAATTTAAATCAGAAACGCTTGTCGGAGTTGAATGTTTGGTCAACTCCAATCTGCATAATCTCTGATAAAATAGCTTCTTTTTTGAATTTTCATCTCTTATGTTCGCAATTCTTGCTGCCATTGCAATCATGTTCGGATTGTCGTTGGCTCGTGTGCCTGTGGTTTTTGCCTTGGTTATTGGTGCAGTCTCAGGTGGTTTACTGGCTGGTTTAGGCTTACAAGGCACTTTAGATGCGTTTAATAATGGTTTAGGTGGTGGCGCTAAAATTGCTCTTGCTTACGGTATTTTAGGTGCATTTGCTTTGGCTTTGGCACGTTCAGGTTTGCCAGACTTATTGGCGTATAAGCTGATTCGCACTTTAACAGGTAGCAGTAATACTAAGGTACAAAACCGCGTTAAATATCTGATTTATTTTACTGTGGCTTTGGCAGCGGTCTTCTCACAAAACTTGATTCCAGTGCATATTGCATTTATTCCTGTATTGATTCCACCTTTATTAAGTGTTTTCAATCATTTAAACCTAGACCGTCGTGCAGTGGCTTGTTTGCTGACTTTTGGTTTGGTTGCCACCTATATGTTTGTTCCTGTCGGTTTCGGTGCAATCTTTCTGAATGATATTTTGGCACACAATATCAATACCTTTGGTGCTCCGTATGGTTTTGCCATTCAAAATGAAGATATTCCTGCTGCCATGTTTATTCCTGTGTTTGGGATGTTTATTGGTCTATTGTTTGCGTTATTTGTAAGTTATCGCAAGCCACGACACTATCTAGATGTGCAGGTAGCACGTACTCAAAGCATTTCGAGTGAGCTCAATGCAAATACCGCCGCGCCAACCCTACAAGCGCCTCAGATTGCAAAATTTACCTTGTGGATGGCAGTGTTTGCGATTATTGCAACCTTGGCGGTGCAATTGTATTCAGATTCGATGATTCTGGCAGGTTTGGTGGGTGTTGCCATTTTAAGCTGTGCGGGAATTTTCAAATGGAAAGAAGCAGATGATGTGATCATTACAGGTATGCGTATGATGGCACTCATCGGCTTTATTATGATTGCTGCACAAGGTTTCGCTTCAGTGATTGAAGCGACTAATCAAGTGCCTGCTTTGGTAGAAGCGTCGGTGGAATGGATTGGCAATAGCAAAGCTTTGGCTGCATTTTTAATGTTATTGATTGGTTTGTTAATCACCTTGGGGATTGGCTCATCTTTCTCTACCGTGCCTATTTTAGCGATTATTTATGTGCCTTTATGTTTGCAGTTCGGTTTTAGCCCTGCAGCAACCATTGCGATTATTGGTACAGCAGCAGCCTTAGGAGATGCGGGTTCTCCAGCATCGGATTCAACCTTAGGGCCTACTTCGGGCTTAAATATGGATGGGCAGCACGACCACATGAAGGACAGTGTGGTACCGACTTTTATTCACTTTAATATCCCATTGATCATTTTTGGTTGGATTGCAGCGATGGTGCTGTAAATCATCACCAAAATGCGTAAGCGCACGTGTTCAGAATAGGCTGGGCACGTTGCAGCACAGTGTTAAAACAACAAAAAATAAACTTCAATTTCATCCTCACATCTGCCTATTGAAACCCAATACAAAATTCAAACTCTCTAACAAAATGATCCATTTTTCGTTGTCATCAACTTCTAATATTAGAATGAAGATGATTTTAATTCTCTTTATTTAATTTGGATAATTTTATTGATTTTCTATGATTTAAAAATAGAAAGTCTGAGTGAATTAATCTATTTAAAATAAATTTGTGTTAGTTTTTAAATAAATATAAGATGTATTTTAAATAAATCTTTTAATATATTTTTAAAATAAAATTGAGTAATATAGTCGGGAAATAATAATATAAACTCTATTAATTAACTCGGATTTTAAAACCAAGTAATTTGGTCTATTTAAAATAAATTTATATAATAATGAATAGCTTATAAAATAATTAAAATATTATGTTTAATATGTGTTGCATATTAATAGTGGTCGTGTTTAATATTAATTAAGCGTTAAGATTTTTATTCTAAAGGTGGTTTTGAAATGTTAAAGCAAGTTGCTCTAATTGCATTAATGGGAATGTCTGCTTCTGCTATGGCAGGTCAATGGCAAGTTAAAGTTGGTGGTTCTGTAATTTCTCCAACACAAGATACAGATATTCTAGGTGGTGCAGCTAATGTTGAGGCTGATCATGAATATGCATTTACACCTTCAGTAGAATATTTCTTTAATGATAATATCTCTGCAGAATTATTGTTGGCTACGCCAATTAGCCACGATGTGTTAGTGAATGGTGATTCTGCTGTTAAGATTAAGCATTTACCACCAACATTGACTGCTAAATATAATTTTAAAAATTCAACCCGTTTCACACCATACATTGGTGTCGGTGGTACTGCATTTGTTGCATGGGATGAAAAATCTGATTTAGGTAAAGTTAAGGTAAAAGAAGACTTTGGTTTTGCAGGTCAAATCGGTTTTAACTTCCAGCCAGCCGATGCAAAAAACTGGGGCGTATTCTTTGATGCACGTTATGCACAATTAAGCCCAGAAGTTGAAATCGAAGGTTTAAAACCATTTGATCTAGACATCGACCCAATGGTGTACACCATCGGTTATAGCTACAAATTCTAATCATAAAAAGTAGCTCTTTATAATAATAAAAATCAGCGCAACCCCATCTTTTTGATGGGGTTTTTTATTGCAAAAAATAACAAATGTATCGAATGAAAAAATTGAGTGCATGTGCCATGTTCATTTACAGTCTGAAAGATAAAGTAAAGAACGATAAAGAAGGAATTAATTCATGTTGATAAAATACGGTTGGCCTATATGTGTTGGTTTAATGCTGAGTGTCGCGGGGCATGCGGCGAGTTTTTCTTGTGAGAAAGCCAGAACACCAACAGAACATGCCATTTGTGAACATCGTGCGGTCAATGATGCCGATGTGAAAATGGCCACCACCTATCGTATCGTCAGCCGTTTGGTCGCTATGGGGACGCGCTCACAAATTCGTGATGAACAATTTCGCTGGTTAGAGTTGCGTGATCGTTGTGGCGCTTCCGTCGATTGTTTAACCCAAGTGTATAATTTGCGTCAGCAGAAATTGGAGGATCATTTAAATCAGGTTTATCAACGTGCACCTTTTTAAATTTTTCTAGGTTTAGGCTTGAAAAATCAGGCAATCACTCCAATTCATTAACACATCCAACAATAACCATGTTTATGAATTTAAGGAGTGATGAATGAGCGAGCAAAGCCAAAAACACAGTTTCCAAGCCGAAGTGGCGCAGTTATTACATTTGGTGACCCATTCTCTTTATTCCAACCCTGAAATTTTCTTGCGTGAACTGATTTCTAACGCATCAGATGCCTGCGACAAATTACGTTTTGAGGGTATCAATCATCCTGAATATTATGAAAATGATCCTGATTTACGTGTGCGTATTCGTTTAGATCAAGATCAAAAAACCATAACCATTTCAGATAACGGCATTGGTTTAAGCCAACAGGAAGCGATTGAACATTTGGGTACCATTGCCAAATCGGGCACCAAAGATTTTATGTCGAAATTGACAGGCGATCAAAAAGCCGATGCGCAATTGATTGGTCAATTTGGTGTGGGTTTTTATTCAGGTTTTATCGTGGCGGATAAAATTACTGTGGAATCACGCCGTGCAGGATTGGCTGCAGATGAAGCCGTGCGTTGGAGCAGCACGGGTACTGGCGAGTTTGATGTCGAGCAAATTCACAAAGCAGAACGGGGTACCGATATTATTCTGCACTTGCGTGAAGATGCGCTGGATTATTTAGAAAGCTACAAAGTTAAGCAGATCATCAATAAATACTCTGATCACATCAGTTTGCCAATTCAAATGCAGAAAGAAGTATGGCAGCAAGAAGAAGCAGCTGAAGGTGAAACACCGAAAGCAGGTCAGTATGTGAAAACTGATGAGTGGGAAGCAATTAACTCGGCCAGTGCGTTGTGGACGCGCAATAAAAACGAAATTAGTGCAGAACAGTACATTGAGTTTTATAAAAACCTCAGCCACGATTTTGACGCACCATTGGCATGGGCGCATAACCGTGTTGAAGGCAGTACTGAATACACTCAGTTGTTGTATGTGCCAAGTAAAGCACCGCACAACATTTTTACTCGTGAAGCCAAAGCGGGGATTAAATTGTATGTGAAGCGCGTATTTATTATGGATGAGGCAGACAACCTGATCCCGAACTATCTACGTTTTGTACAAGGTGTGGTGGACAGCGCCGATTTGCCATTGAACGTGAGCCGTGAGTTATTGCAAGAAAGCCGTGATGTGAAAACCATCCGCGAAGGCAATACCCGTCGTGTGTTGACCATGTTGGACAATTTAGCCAAGTCTGAAGATGAAAAAGACCAAGAAAAATTTAAGCAATTCTATCAAGAATTTGGTTCAGTTTTAAAAGAAGGCTTAGGCGAAGACTTTGGCAACCGTGAACGTATCCTGAAATTATTACGCTACGCTACTTCAAGTAATGATGACATCAGTACCTCATTGGCGGACTATAAAGCGCGAATGAAAGAAGGTCAGAAAGCCATTTACTACGTTACGGCAGACAACTTGAACGCAGCAAAGCATTCTCCACAGTTGGAGTTGTTTAAGAAAAAAGGCATTGAAGTGTTGTTGATGGCAGAACGCGTAGACGAGTGGGCGATGAACTTTGTGCAGGAGTTTGATGGCACGCCAATGCAAAACGTATCTAAAGGTGCGGTTGATTTAGGCGATCTACAAGATGCTGAAGAGAAGAAAGCTTTAGACGCGGCTGCAGAACAATTTAAACCTGTGGTTGAGCAATTGTCTGCATCTTTAAGCGGTAAAACCAAAGAAGTGCGTGTGACTACACGTTTGGTTGATTCCCCTGCTTGTTTGGTAACAGGTGAAGGTGAACTGTCACCACAATTGATTCGTATGTTGAAGGATGCAGGGCAAGCTGTACCTGATATGAAGCCAATTTTAGAAATCAACCCAGAGCATCCTTTGGTGAAAAAATTACAGGACTCCAATCAATTTGATGATTTGGCGCATGTGATTTTTGATCAAGCTGTGATTGCTGAAGGTGGCTTGCCTGAAGACCCAGCGGAATATGTGAAACGTATTAATAGCTTACTGTTAAAGTAAGTCTGCTTTCGCATGAACATGATCGATGATGCGTTGTACAAATAATGCATCGTCATCTTGCAAGATCATCTTGCAAAAAAACCAAGTCCTGTTCGCAAGACTTGGTTTTTTAATTTGGCTTGATTGTAGATGTTACCTGTTTAGAAAATGGCTTCTAAACGCACTAAAGCACCGAGATAATGATTACGATCTGCGCGATCATCATTTAAATAATTGACATCGCCCTGAATAAAGAACCATTCACGTAAAAATGGTTGACGCCAAGAGACAAATGGCCCCCAACGATTTAAACGTAAGTCATCATCGTGATAATAACCGCCTGTATAAATGCCATAGTTAAAGCGGTTGCCTGCAAAGAATTGATGTTGTCTAAAGGTGTAGTTGTCCCAAACCAAATCATCATCTTGTTCATCGGCATAGGTCAGGCTAAATTGATTGGACAAGAAAGCCTGATTGGGGCGTGCGTGCGTGAGCTCCAAGTTGGTTCTGAGATAATTTTCACTGTCGATGCCATAACGATAAATTTGTTCGGCATGAAAAGAGAAATCATTTTCCAAAGTCCAGTCTTTAGAGGCTTTTAAACGCAGATAAATATCATCGCCAGAACGTACCCCTAAATCGACATCTGTTTCAAAAGGTAGACGCTCGGCAAAGTTCGACCAACGTAATGCCAGAGAACTGTTGTCTTCACGGCTACGTTTGCTGTCTACGGTTTTGTCTGCGTCATGCGCTGGGTTTTCGTTGGTAATGGCGACGTTATTTTGCAATTCGTTATCGAGCGAGTCATCACCAAATACCACACTGAGTTTATTTTCAAGCGCAGGCAGTTTGATTTTGCCACGAATACGAGGTTTGACTTCATATTCATTATGCTTATCCCAACTGCTATCGACCAAAACCCGCAAAGTGGCTGAGGCAGGCTGTTCAGGACTTGGTTCACCAAACCAGTTATCCAGTTTATGTGCTGTTTTATCTGCCCAATTGCGAATATTTTTTTGACGTTGATCGAACCAAGTTAAATGTTCCGTTTCTGCGGTGGGAGGTACAATGGATTCATTGGATTGTTCGGGTAACACCGTCGGTGTGGCATCAATCCAACGTGGAATCGTGTAATAAAAACCGTTTTTATCTGCTGCACTTGGCGGAGCGACAGGCAATTCATAAGGTGGCAGTGGCGTATGGGCTTGATCCACTGCTTGAGTTGATTCTTGTGCAAAAGTGGTGCCTGCGACCCCACTTAAGAGACAGCTTAATATAAAAGGCGATGTGTGCTTTATTCTTGACATTATTTACTGATCTTTAAGCCATTTTTGTTAGTGTTGAAAATCTATGAGATAAAAGCAAGACTTGGCTACAAAATCATAATATAAACGGCAGTTTTTAGGCAGAAACCTCTTTTTCTTGATACATTTGAAGTGCTTGGCATAACTGCAAAGCATCAATCGGTTGCTGTAATTGGGAGATGACTTTTTGAATCATTTGCCAACTAATACCTTGTTGTCGATCTAATAAAATGTGCGGTACAGCTTGTTCAGTACGGGACAGTTGTAAGCGCTTTTGACCATGAATCACACGAATTTTTTGTCGTTCTTTCAGTAAAATCAAAGGGGTATGACTCTGTGCTTCATTTTCTTCAAACTGGATAAATTTAGTAGTTTGAATGTGCTGTATCGGAATGAAAGGAAAATAATGCTCTTGCTGCCACACGATTTGAGCATCATGACTATAGCATTGAAAAAGCTGATCAAAATTAAATAAATGTTCTTGTAATTTTTCCCAAGAAATTTCACGTATTGCTGCAATTTCATGTTCAAACTGTTGGCAAAAGTTTTGAGTCAAACGAATCGCTTGCATTTGATCTAATGCGCCAAGCAGTACCACATATTTAATAAAGCGTCCTTGCGTATTGGTTTGTTCTGCTAAATATACCGCACGCGCCAACAGCTGTTGCTGGTCTTCTTCAGGATCAGACAAATGCACTAACACATCGGCATATTGCGTGACTTCTGGCGCTTCAGGCAAAAAGACCCGATACAACTGTGCTGACTCATTTTGACTAAGATTGAGCGCAGAAATGGGGCAACTATATTGGCTTAACAATAGATTATAAGCTGGGTTGACGCTTGGTTTTTGCGTGCCAGCCGTCATCTGGGCAGTATCTATTGTCGTTGCATCAGGCTGAGTTGTATTCAGTATTGCGTTGGAAATGATCGTTTGGTCTGCTGTCGGTTCAATTGTAAGTTCATCTTTAGCCACGTCCAAAACTTGAGTATCAGACGAGGCAACTTCTTCTGTAGCGATGTGGTCTCTAATAAAGTCAAATTGAATTGGCGAATCTACAGCTTTATTTTCTTCCAAGTCTGCAGTGACAAAGACTGGCTGAGTTTGTGCTGCTTCTATCGTTACAGTTTGAGCAGCTTCTAGCACAGCAGCTTGCTTGAGTTCTGCATCGGTTTGAAGGCAGTGATATTGTTGCTGCTGTTCCAACATCCAGCGATAGACCTGCTCTAAATCTTGAAACTCACTTAGTAAAGCAGTGCGGTCAGCAGCAGGAATTAACCAAATTTGCCAACCTGCTCTCGGTTGATACAAAATCGCCCAACCTGCTTCAGGCTGTTGATAAAGTACTGTTTCAAGTGCTTCAAGTTGTGTAAATACGCCACGAAAAGATTGTGCATATAAACTTTGTTCTGCAAAAGTTACCGCAGTTTGAATTGGATTTTGTGAGGCTTTAAATGTGAGCAACTGTTTTTGAAAAATCGGTTTATCGCACAGCATAAAAATTTCTTTAATGCGTGCTTTGGCTTTGGCTGTTTCATACAGACTGAGTCTTTTATGCGTTAAAGCATCAATTAAGTCGCGTAATTCTTTAATCAACAGTGATTTTTCTAGTGTATTCATTGATGCATACTTAAATATGTTGTTGTGCTTTTTCCAAATAATCTGCCAAGACAATATTCAGAGCCAATTCAATCAATTTATATTCTGCCGATTGTGGTTGAGGATAGCGTTTGGCTAATTCGATTAAATGGCTGACCTCAATCGCTTGAGGTGGAATTTTTCTTTGTATAAGTGCTTGAAGTTGTTGCATAGGCATCTGCTATAGCAATGAAAACAAAATCACTTTAATTATATGGATTTAATTAAAAAATACATGCTAAAAATTGTCAGCTTTTGTGCTTTTTTAGACATTATTGACAAAAAATGCGCTTTTTATATGAAAAATAATCAAAAAAATTTAAATCGCAGTGCCAAAAAAGTATTAGCAATTGGGTAGAACACAGTTTTTAGATGTTGCATGGACGATTTAAAGCAAATTTAGCATTAGAAAAACAAACAGCAGCCTGCTTTAGACTGCTGTTTGGGGAGAGAAATGGGAGAGATTAATACAGCTAAAATTAGTGGATAAAACGCGTAACTTAAGCTGCCTTTTGCGAAGTTGGTTCATTTACAACAGCTTCAGATGCAGCCGATTCTGTATTCACTTTTTGAGTTGGAAAATCAGGTACATGCACAATTTGAGCAGATACATTTGCAGCAATTGCTAAAAGTGAAACCATCAAAACAGATTTAAACATATTCATGGGAATATCCATCCAAAGTGTTAATGTCTAGGCAGAAGAATAGACATCGTAGGGAGATCAAACGAAATAAAAAATTCACATGAATCATAACAAAGTTTAAAATTTACAAAATGATCATTTCGGCAATTATTTTAAAAATAGCAATATAAAACAATATATTAGAGTTTTAGCTCTAGTTTTTTGTGTAGGCTTAAATGGTTGAGATGTCTGCAAAATTTGTATTTAGATAAGTCTGAAATGCGGGTGAATGGTGACAGTTTTTGACAGTGTGAAATCATGTAATGTTTTGGCTGTGATTGGTTAAACAGTCTAAAAATGCGGTTTTTTTAATCTATGATGGAATTCCAATAACGATAAAGGACAGTGAGAAAATCATGGCAATTGCAAAAGTAGTTGAAGTTAATTCAAGCAGTACAAAAAGTTTTGAAGACGCGATTCAGACTGGAATCGCTAAAGTGACAGAAACAATTAAAAATGTCCAAGGGGCGTGGATTAACGAACAAAAAGTGGTGGTTAAAGACAATCAAATCACGGAGTATCGGGTCAATTTAAAAATCAGCTTCTTGGTTGAATAACACCTCGCTTCATTAACGAAGCATAGTAAGATGACAACTAACCGAAGCATGGTTGCGGGGCAAAGCTGGAACTTTGACCCATTTTAAAAGCACAAAAAAATCCCGTAATGGGATTTTTTTGTACGTCTAATCAGCCGGAAGAACACTATTCAGCCTTGTCTGTATTTCAATCTTAAGCTTTAGGTTCAGATACATCGCATTGTTCTGCATCGCAGCTTGCTGCATCTTCAAGCTCTAGCTCGCTTGCTGTTTCAAGGGCTTTTTGCAGAACTTGCACAAAAACTTCGCGTGGCTGCGCACCTGCTAAAGCAATACGCTGATCAAATACGAAGAACGGTACGCCAGTGACGTTTAATTGTTCACGTGCAACTTCTTGGTCAAATTTTACAAAGTCGGCATATTCGTCAGAATCCAAAACATCATCCACTTCTACAGGGTTCAGCCCAATACGTGATGCAACATCTTCTAGTGTTTCACGCTCGCCAATTGCCAAACCTTGAGTCATATAGCTATAGAAAAAAGCTTCTTTGGCTTCGCTGCCCAAGCCTTTACTTTGCGCCAAATGCACCAAACGATGGGCATTAAAGGTATTGCCTGAATTGGCATTTTCCCATTGAAAGTCAATGCCTTCAGCTTTTGCCATTTCGGCAATATTACGCTGCATGTCTTCTACTTCGGCAAGGCTGCGCCCATATTTTTGTGCCAAACGCTCTGAATTGGACACTTCCTGACGCGGTGGCGCATCTGGATCGAGTTCAAAACTGTGCCAATGCACTTCTAATTCTACACCTGCTTCTTCAGCAGCAGCCTCTAAACGTTTTTTGCCGATATAGCAAAACGGGCAAACAATATCTGACCAAATATCAACGCGCATGAACAATCTCAAATTCTGTTTTTTACTAAGATGGGGATGTTACATAAAATTTAAAGCATAAAGCGATGCTAAACTTATTTTTGAGCATCTGGTCAAATAGCGTCATGGATACAGAATCATATAAAGGTATAAATGAATTGATTTATTTCACTATATTCTAATGGCTGCATTAGAAAATAAGCATAAAATGCTATACAAATGTGACAGGCTTCACGCTAAGATATTGCAAATACTAAAAAATAAGAGGGCACGCATGCGACGTATAGTGCTAATTATAGGATGTGCAACGCTGCTGATTTTTGGCGGGATGTTTTATCAATATCAACAGCAGCAAAAACAAGTCACTCAATTGCATGCTTATCAAAATGTGATTTATGAAAAAGCCGAACAAATTTTTGTACAGGCACAGGATTGGTCTAAGCCGATTCAAATTGACTTAAAAGATAATCGTTTAGATGGCGACTATCAAATTATGGCGAGTTTTGTCTTGAGTCACATGGTGCAAAGTGCCGAAGCGCGCAATAGCTATTTACGTGAATTAAAAGCCTTGAATTGGGATCAGTTTTTAGATCCTCAACGACTTGCTGCAGATAAAAAACAAGACTATGCCGATACCGAAGCCATGTTGGTGCAAGTACGTGCCATGGTAGAGCTGTATCAGGAACATTTAGAACAGCATGAAGCGATGGCTTTGGAGCAGATTGAGAATCTTGAAATCAATCATAATTTGCGCCGTCATTTAGCAGAATCTTTGCTAGAAAGCCGCCATAATGACCAAGGACACGCATTATTTGAATTGGAAAAGAAAAATTTGGGTAAGGCGTATGTGTTGTTTGCAATTTTAAAAAACAATAAATGGGAGCTCAAAAACAATACCTTCATGTTCTATGAAGATGCAGCCTTGAAAGAATTTAATGCGGTATATCAAGAGATGGTGCAGCTCAATACGCAAATGCAAGAGATCACTCAGCAGCATCAGCGGGCACTGGAAAGCAAGTTGTAAGGTCTGGCAAATCCTTACATCAAATTGTCAAAAGAATGTCATCTGCCGTTCAAATCTCTTGCCTAAACTGTGCCTGTTGATTTAATTGCTCAGCTAGGCAGGTCCAATATGAACAGCATTCAAGTCTTTGATGATATTCAACAACTGTATTTGCAATTCTTAGAAAATAAAAACTACCCGAAACTCGAAAATTTAAATAATTGGGGCAAGAACCGTTACTTCTTTAATCAGCACTTTCGTTTGGTTGAAGATTGGCATCAGACTGAACAAATTGTGATTGAATTTAATCAACAATATTATTGCTTGGATACAGGCAGCGCCCCAGACTTTATGGATAAAGAACGCTATATGACATGGTTGATGGGGGAGTTGTTGGTTTAAGCCGTGCAGGTAAATCACAACTGATCAGCCATCTAGTCTTCAAGATAACAATGCAAAAGAATAAAATTTAAAAATTAGAACAGCTCAAAACAACAAAATAAAAAATCCCCGCATGATGCGAGGATTTTTTTATTACGAAGACTTTTTACACACGCTCAATAATTGTCGCGATACCTTGACCAAGACCGATACACATGGTCGCAAGACCAATTTGCGTGTCTTGTTGTTCCATCACGTTCAATAACGTGGTGGTGATACGCGTACCTGAACAACCCAATGGGTGACCGAGTGCAATTGCACCACCGTTCAAGTTCACACGATCTTGCTGATCATAAATGCCTAAGCCTTTTAGAACAGATAGACCTTGTGCAGCAAACGCTTCGTTTAATTCAAAGGTTTGAATGTCTGCAATTGACAAGCCCGCACGTTTAAGTGCTTTTTGCGTTGCAGGTACTGGGCCATAACCCATGATTGCTGCATCACAGCCTGCAACGGCCATA
Organism: Acinetobacter sp. YH01011; assembly: GCF_013420785.1. Lineage (NCBI taxonomy): Bacteria > Pseudomonadati > Pseudomonadota > Gammaproteobacteria > Moraxellales > Moraxellaceae > Acinetobacter > Acinetobacter sp. YH01011. The sequence continues at coordinate 165,978 of NZ_VOYG01000005.1, read as the reverse complement.
GAGCGAATCACCGCACGTGGTTTCAAACCTAATGCTTGTGCACGTTCAGCAGACATAAGCAACATCGCAGAAGCACCATCAGACAATGCTGAAGATGTCGCCGCAGTTACGGTACCGCCTTTCGGATCAAATACAGGACGTAAAGCTTGGAATGCTTCAAGGTTAGCATCTGGACGAATCACTTCGTCGATGTCGCATAGTTGTTTAAAGCCGTTTGCATCATGACCTTCAATGCCAATGATTTCGTTTTTAAAACGGCCTTCTTGCGTTGCAGCCCATGCACGACGGTGTGATTCCACACCAAAGGCATCTTGCTCTTCACGAGAAATACCGTTCATGCGACCCAACATTTCAGCAGTTAAGCCCATCATGTTTGAGGCTTTGGCATAGTGCTTCGATGCAGCAGGGTTGATGTCGATACCGTGCATCATGCCCACATGGCCCATGTGCTCTACACCACCAATGATGAAAATATCACCCTGATTGGTTGCAATTTGTGCCGCAGCGGTGTGGATCGCTTGCATTGAAGAACCACACAGACGGTTTACAGTTTGACCCGCTACTGTTTTTGGAAGATCAGCCAATAAAGCAATATTACGACCAATGTTCATACCTTGTTCTAGGGTTTGGTTAACACAGCCCCAGATCACATCTTCAACTTCGTTGACATCAAACTGGTTACGAGCAACTAAAGCACGAACCAATTCAGCCGATAGACTGTCAGCACGTACATTGCGGAACATACCGTTTTTGGTTTTACCCATTGCAGAACGTACGCCATCAACGATGACAACGTCACGTGGATTTAAAGTAGCCATTCACGTTGCTCCTTAACCGTAGAATTTTTTGTTGTTAGCAGCCATGTCACGCAACATTTGTGGCGCTTCATAAGCTTTTCCTAAGTGTGCATACTTGTCGCAAAGCGCAACATATTCAGCAACACCTGTTTGGTCGATGTAACGGCATGGACCACCACGGAATGGAGGGAAACCTACGCCCATAATCATCGCCATATCTGCTTCAGATGGTGTCGCTACGATGTTGTCTTCTAAGCAACGTACAGTTTCGTTACAGAACGCAAGCATCATACGGTCAATGATTTCTTGTGCATCAAATTCGCGTTTTTCAGATATTGCGACAGATGCTACAAGCTCATACGCAGTTGGGTCGACCACTTTGGCTTTCTTGCCTTTACGATCCAATTCATATTTGTAGAAACCTACGTCATTCTTTTGACCAAGACGTTTGTTTTCGTACATGACTTGGATTGAGCCTTTATAGTCTGGCTTCATGCGGTCTGGGAAACCTTCTGCCATGACTTCTGCACCGTGAACGCCCGTGTCGATACCAACAACGTCCATCAGGTAAGCAGGGCCCATTGGCCAGCCGAATTTTTCCATGACTTTGTCAACTTGCTGGAAGTCTGCGCCATCTTTAAGTAACAAGTCGAATGCACCAAAGTAAGGGAACAATACGCGGTTCACCAAGAAGCCTGGGCAGTCATTCACTACGATTGGTGTTTTACCCATTTTCTGAGCAAGCACCACAGTAGTCGCAATCGCTTCAGGTGAAGTTTTTTCACCACGAATCACTTCTACCAATGGCATCATGTGCACTGGGTTAAAGAAGTGCATGCCGACAAAGTTTTCTGGACGTTGTAGGTTTTCTGCCAAACGTGTAATCGAAATGGTTGATGTGTTTGACGCGATAATGGTGTTTTCACGTACTGATTTTTCAGTTTCAGCCAACACAATGCCTTTGACTTTCGGATTCTCAGTCACGGCTTCAATCACGATATCTACTTCTTTAAACTCGTCATAGCTTAAAGTTGGGCGGATACGTGCCAAAGTTTCACCCATTTTGGCAGGTGTCATTTTTTTACGTTCAACTTGTTTGGTCAGCAATTTGTTTGCTTCAGACATCCCCAATGCCAATTGTGGATTGCCAATGTCTTTCATGATAATTGGTGTGCCTTTGCTTGCCGCTTGGTAAGCAATACCGCCACCCATGATACCTGCGCCGAGTACAGCCGCTTGGTTAACAGGATGCGCACCTTTTTCATATTTTTTCGAGGTCTTCTTCACCACTTGGTCGTTGATGAACAAGCCAATCAACGCGCCTGCTTGTGGCGTTACCGCAGCTTTAGCAAAGCCTTCCGCTTCCGCTTTGAGTGCGTCATTACGTGGCAAGCTTGCACCTGCTTGTAAAGAATCAAGCATGAGTTTTGGTGCAGGGTATTGTGCAGGATTCGCTTTGGCTAATACCGCACCTTTTGCAGTGTTGAACGCCATCATTTGTTCAAGTGGGTTCAATTTCACTGGGTCTAATTTTTCTTGGCGTTTTGCTTTCCAGTCCAAACGACCTGCAATGGCTTGTTTAACCAAATCAAGCGCAGCCGCTTGTAATTGATCTGCAGCAACTACAGCATCTACAGCACCGTCTTTAAGTGCAGCATCAGGACGTTTAGGGTTGGCCATTGCCATCCATTCAACCGCATTGTCGATACCAATAACGCGGCTTAAACGAACCGTACCACCAAAGCCCGGGAAAATACCGAGTTTGATTTCTGGTAAGCCCACTTGTGCTTGGTCTGACATGACACGGTAGTCACATACCAAACACATTTCAAAGCCACCGCCCAATGCCATACCATTGATTGCAGCAACTTTAGGAATCTCTAAATCTTCAAAAGCATTGAAGATGTCGTGAACAGGCAATGCCCAATCCACAATGGCTTGTTCGCCTTGAGCGAAGTTTGCGCCAAATTCGGTGATGTCTGCACCCACGATAAAGGTTGATTTCGCAGAAGTGACGATTAAACCTTTCACTTCATTGTTTGCTTTAACAGCCTCAATCGCAGCTTTAAAGTCTTCAATCGTTGCACGGTTAAATTTGTTGACCGACTCACCTTGTAAGTCAAAGCGGAATTCTGCAATTCCGTCCGAAAGCATTTGGACGGTAATGGCATTGCCAGCGTGGATCATGCCTGATCTCCTTTATTTTGGAGGACTTCTAAGTTGATGTTATGAAGCGTGTGCGATAGTCCTGCACACATATATGCCTCGCTAATCTTACGATAACTATATCGAAAAAAAATATAGCAAGTTGTATCAAGCCGTGACGCAAGGGTCATGATTTTTCTCATAGCGCGGAATTGCTTTTTGACCCGATTTTAAAATCCTATGTTTAAAGCAAGATGAAAGTGATTGTTTTCTCTTTTATTTTTAATCAGGTTGTATTGCATTTTCGATTTAGAAAAGCTTGATAAATAGATGTTATCAGTGGGTTGTTTTGGACAGAAAAGTAAATCCCTTGTTTTGATGATAAGTTTTAAAGCATGAAGTCGATAGGTTTGGACAGCGACTTGCAATGCTGTGTTCTATTTTCTGCTATCACCTTATGCGCTGAAATTGAGTAGAATATGCGACATTTTGAATTTTAGCTGTTTTCAGCAATTTAGGTTGTTCTATGTTGAAGTGGATTATTTTGGCGATTTTTATCGCTTCAGCGCTGTATATTCAACAGCGCGGCAAGGTGCGTCATAGTTTTTATCGTCAGTTTTTTGACCATTCTACCATCCTCGCACCGATCAACTATTTAATGTATTTGTTCTCTAAAGTACCAAATCAACCGTATATCGACACCCAGCACTTTCAAGATTTAAAGGTTTTGGATGACAATTGGGAAATGATTCGTGATGAAGCCAAAGCTTTATATGAACAGGGTGGTATTAAAGCTTCAAGTACTTACGATGATTTGGGTTTTAACTCATTCTTTAAAACAGGCTGGAAGCGCTTTTACTTAAAATGGTATGACTCCGCGCATCCATCAGCAGCAGAATTATGTCCAAAAACCACAGCATTATTAAAAACTTTGCCTAGCATTAAGGCGGCGATGTTTACTGAACTAGCGCCCGACAGTCGTTTAGTGCGTCATCGCGACCCGTATGCAGGTTCATTGCGTTACCACTTGGGATTGATGACACCAAATGATGACCGTTGTTTTATTGATGTCGATGGTGAGCGGTATTCATGGCGTGATGGTGAAAGTGTGGTGTTTGATGAAACCTATATTCACTATGCTGAAAATGGCACTTCTCAAAACCGTATTATTTTCTTTGCCGATGTCGAGCGTCCGTTAAAATCTCGCTGGATGCAAAAGTTTAATCACTGGTTTGGCAAAAATGTGATGACCGCAGCAAGCTCTCCGAATGAAGCAGGCGATCAGACGGGTGGCTTAAATAAAGTCTTTGGCTATGTCTATCAAGTGCGTTTAAAAGCCAAGGCTTTAAAAGCTAAAAATAGTCGTGTGTACTATTTCTTAAAATGGTTTTTAATGCTCGGGATTTTCTTCTTAATTTTTATTCGCCCTTATGTGTTTTAGAGTATCACAACGCCTTTCGGGGCGTTTTTTTATGACATTTTTGAGCAATTTCAGCAACGAGCTTTAATCCAGACCTACTTTTATGTATAGAATGAAGTAAATAGGGGAATTTTTATGCAAACGTTTCGTTCTAAAAAAGATTGGTGGGTTTTGGCTTTTGTGATTTGTATGTCTGGTCTATTGATTCAGTTATTGCTGACCATGTACGCCAAAGGCACGATGCCAGCATTTCCTGTGCACACAGGGGTGTATTTCATTACCATTTTTGTGTTGTGGTGGCCTGTGTTCAATACGCGCTATCAGGTCGATGCAGAACGCTTGCAGATCCGTTGCATGTTTTTAAAATGGGACATTCCACGCGACAGTATTCAAAAAATATCTAAAACCAATAATTCGGTAGCGTCACCTGCTTTGTCGCTGAAGCGTTTAAAAATTGATTATCTTCTAGCGGGGCAGCCAAAATTTGTATTGGTTTCACCTAAAGATCAGACCAAATTTAGTCAAGCCTTGGGAATGGAAATTACCGACTAATCCCTAGGCTTTTTAAGCAAAAATAAGCATCAAAACTTTGAGGATGAGCAGAGTGGTATTCTCAAGATTCACGCAGTATAAGTCGCGGGTTTATTCTATTTTGAGGTGCAATTGATTTGCACTGCAATCTACCCATATTTCCGATTTTTCAGGATGACTTAAAAAATACAAAGCTAAAATAGGCTCAAGTTCGGTACGAATTTTGCGCCCCAAATGCCGTGCGCCGTAACGAATATCATGCCCCTGATAAAAATAGGCTTTAGCTGCTGCAGTCAGTTCGACTTGGCGCTGTTGATGCTGCAGGCGATGGTTTAACTTTTCCAATTCAATTTCAACCAATTGCGGCAGGGCATCAGCAGATACCGCTTGATAATGCAAACTACGGTCAATCCGATTTAAAAATTCAGGGTCAAATTTACGCTGCATGACTTTTTCAATGATCCGTTGTGTGGGCATGCGTTTTAAGCACAGTTGTTGTACTTTTTGCGGCAACAGATTCAATTTATCTAAGTATTGTTGTGCGGCTTGAGCACCCACATTGCTGGTCATAAAAATCATGCAATTGCGAAAGTCGATGGTTTTGGTGCCTGCAGTCAGGGTCAGTTTGCCTGTATCTAGCACATTCATTAAGCCACGTATCACTTCGCTTGAGGCTTTTTCCAGTTCATCAAATAACATAATGCCTGGGCGGGTGTGCGAACCTGCAATCGCAGTTTCATCAAATAAACTATGGCCTTCTTTAGAGCCGACATAGCCAGGAGGCGCGCCTGTGAGTGCAGCCGCATAGTGTTCCTGCGCCAAGGTATTCATATCAATGCGGCAGAAGGCATCGGGGCGACCATAAATGGCTTCGGCAATCAGGCGCACCGTTTCGGTCTTGCCAACACCTGTCGGGCCAAGCATTAAAGTCACTGAAAGTGGTCGCTCTGTGCTGGAGAAATCGGCCTTGACCACATACAGCATTTTTTCGATTTCATTCAGCGCTGCATCTTGTCCAATAATCCGTTGACGTAACAATTGCATGACTTGTGTAGGTTCAAAATGAAAGCGCGGCTTGCCAATCAAACGGTCTTTGGCGGATACATACTGATGTGTACTGATCGGCTGGGACGTTGCGGATTGAATGGTCGGTATGCCGTGTGGTGCGGTCGTCATCCTGCACTTTCCTTCTGCTGACAAGATGCCTGAGCATAGCAAATCTTGTGTTGCCGACTGATCGTTTTTAGCACTGAGCTGATCGTTTTAGTGGATAGATCATGCGCTATGCCACAGGATAAAGCTTGAAAAAATCAGATAAAGCAGCACATCATGTAAAGAATGTAGCAAGAATAGGATGACTCGTGAACCCAAACGCAGGTGAGCATATCGAGAAAATTTTGGCAAATATGACCCAATTGCCAGGGGTTTACCGTATGTTGGGTAAAGACGGGGAGTTGTTATATGTCGGCAAAGCCAAAAATTTAAAAAACCGAGTGTCGAGTTATTTTGTCAAAACCATCGAGCATCCTAAAACGCAGGCTTTAGTGGCGCGTATTTATGATATTGAAACTTTGGTGGTGCGTTCCGAAACTGAAGCGTTATTGCTTGAACAAAATCTGATTAAGCTGCATCGTCCACCGTACAATATTATGCTGCGCGATGATAAGTCCTATGTTTATATTTTTGTGTCGGCAGATCAGCCTTATCCGCGTATTGCCAGTGGACGCGGCAAAGGCAAGCATCAGATAGGCAAGTTTTTTGGGCCTTATCCGAGTGCGTACAATGCCCGCGATACTTTGGTGGTGTTACAAAAACTGTTTAATGTGCGGCAGTGTGAAAACAGTTATTTTGCTCAACGGCAGCGTCCGTGTTTGCAATATCAGATCAAACGCTGTTCGGCACCGTGTGTAGGATTGATTTCGCCCGAAGAATATAAAGAAGATGTTAATAATTCGATTCGATTTTTACAGGGCGATAGTAAAGAACTGAATCAGCAATTGATTGCCAAAATGGAAGCTGCAGCCGAAGCGTTGGAATTTGAAAAAGCAGTCTTTTACCGTGACCGTATGGCTTTGTTGCGTGATGTGCAGGCACAGCAAGCCATTTATAAACTCAAAGGCGAAGCCGATATTATCGCAATTGCTTATCAGGCAGGTGTGACCTGTGTGCAAATTATGCATGTGCGCAATGGCAAAATGCTGGGCGGTAAAAGCTATTTTCCTGATATGTTGGGCGATGATTTGGGGCAAATGTTGGCCGATTTTATTGCCAACTTTTACTTTCAGGTGGCCGATGAAATTCCAGCGGAATTGATTGTTAATGTGGAAGTGGCAGATTGCAAAGAGTTGGAACAAGCCTTACAGCAACACTTCGATAAAAAAATTCAAATTAAACATAAAGTGCGTGAAACCCGTGCCGAGTGGCAAGAATTGGCACAAATGAATGTGCAGCATGCCATTAAAGGTAAACTCGCCAATCACTTTGAATTAAATGAGCGTTTTCATCAGTTAGAGCAAGTGGTTGGACGCCCGATTGATCGGATTGAATGTTTTGATATTTCGCACACTATGGGCGAAGACACTGTGGCATCTTGCGTGGTATTTGACAGTGGTGGTATTCGCAAACGTGATTATCGACAATTTTCAATTCAGGATATTCAGGCTGGAGATGACTATGCTGCCATGCGCCAAGCTTTAACGCGCCGTTATAAAAAAGCCATGCTGCCCGATTTATTGCTGATTGATGGCGGTAAAGGGCAGTTGAATATGGCGATGGAGGTCATGCAGGAGTTAGGATTGGATGCCTTTATGATTGGGGTGTCCAAAGGCGAAGGACGCAAACCTGGTCTAGAAACGCTACATTTTACCGATGGCAGCAAAATTCAGCTGCCTGAAGATCATAAGGCGCTGCATTTGATTCAGCAGGTACGTGATGAAGCACACCGATTTGCAATTACCAAGCACCGTGCCAAGCGCGATAAAAAACGTGGCTCATCAATACTTGAAGTGATTCCGGGCTTAGGGCCAAAACGTCGTCGTGATTTACTCACCCATTTTGGTGGCATACAAGGTGTCCTGAAAGCTTCTGAAAAAGAGTTGACTTTAGTACCCGGACTGGGTGAAGTAATGGCGCGTACGATTTATAAAGTGCTGCATGAATGACTAAATTTCCTGCCTCATGCCTTATATTAGCTAAAAATCTTGCGAGATATATCTCTCACGTCGCAAACATAGACGAATTGTCAACAGACCCTATTTACTGCATAAAAAGCAGTATTTTCTACAAAGGTAAATAGCAAAAAAGTGCATTGACTCTGTCGTCATTGAACATTCACATCAGATCGAAACCCTGTAATATCAACCACAACATTGTTTAAGGAAAAGCTATGTCGTTGCTACAGACCTATCAAGCCATTGCCGAGCAAGAATGGATAGACATCCCGCTTGGGTGGTTACAGGGGCGCACTATTTATGGTGGATTGGTGGCAGGTTTGATGATGCAAAAAGCCCAGCTTTGTATTGCCGATCCGAAAAAGCGCTTGCTAAGCAGCAGTGTCACGTTTGTCGGACCTGTGCAACAAGGTCGGGCACGGCTCACGGCGGAAATTCTGCGTGAAGGCAAATCTGTGACCAGTGTCGAAGTTCGTTTATGGCAGGATGATGCAGTACAAAGCATTTTAATTGCCAGTTTTGGTGCGGCACGTGAATCCAGCATTGTGGTGCAACAAGAACGTACTGCGCCCAATTTTCCACCTGCAACGGAATTGCCTGTTACACAGCATCATCCTTTAGCACCTGAATGTTTTCAGCAGATGGATTTGGTTTGGTCTGAAGGACAATATCCGTTTACTGCTAGTCATAAACCTGATTTTGCAGGCTGGATGCGTTTTAACCCAAAACAGCATACGAATCGTGCCATGACCATTGCCGATTTGATGGTGGCTTTTGATATGTGGCCGCCTGGAGTACTGCCGATGTTTGAGCAGCTCGCTCCTGCCAGTTCACTGACTTGGCATGTGACCTATGTCAATCCTTTGCAAAATCAGCTGCAAGATTGGATGAAATATAAAGTTTTTACCGATCATGCTAGCGGTGGTTATGCCACAGAATATGCGCACTTATGGGATGATCAGGATCGGCTAATAGCGATTGCCCGACAGACCATCACCGTGTTTGCCTAGTGACACCTACTAGCATTTCGTATAAAGTGAAGCCTATTCACGATGACAAATCCTCAAAAAACTTGTGAATATGCAGCGTAAAGAGGGGAAACATTGGCGGTGTCTATGACAACAGGTCGTATCCTGAACATTCCAAATATATTAACTTTGGCTCGAATCGCCTTGATTCCTGTTTTTTTGTTGGTGGCGTATTGGCCGCCTGCAATGGGCGTAAATGGTTATGATGGTGGCATGACGCGTCATATTATTTTGACGTCTATTTTTGTGATTGCTGCTGTGACCGACTGGTTTGATGGCTATTTGGCACGTACTTTGAATCAGACCTCTGCATTTGGGCGCTTTTTAGACCCTGTGGCCGATAAACTTATGGTCGCTGCGGCATTGATTGTTTTAGTGCAATGGCAACCGACTATTTCTATGGCTTTTGCCGCGATTGTAATTATTTCCCGTGAAATTACCGTATCTGCCTTACGAGAGTGGATGGCTGAACTCGGCGCACGTACCAGTGTGGCGGTGTCTACAGTGGGGAAATATAAAACAGCATTCCAAATGATTGCGATTTCAGTGTTCTTATTGAACTGGCAACCATTGGAAATGGTGGCTTATTTGTTGCTCTATACTGCTGTAATTCTAACGCTTTGGTCGATGTTTATTTATTTAAAAGCGGCATGGCCATATTTGAAACAACCTTAAATATCGTGATTCTTCATTAAAAAGTGCTTCTGATTGAAGCACTTTTTGATTAACTATGGGTTTCTTCCTCGGCATCATCCTCATAAGTTTTGGCAATTTTTTCAATATTTAAACTTTTTGCCATCGCATCAAAAATTTCTTTATAAACCCCATTTTGATGATAAAGCGCATCATGTTCGCCATGTTCCGCAATCCTGCCATCTTTCATGACATAGGTGTAATCGGCATCAATAATTTGCGATAAGCTATGTGAAATGATGATGACCGTACGCCCTTGTTTAACTTCATCGAGGCTTTGTTTGATTTGTTCGGTTGCAATGGCATCCAGACTAGCAGTCGGTTCATCTAAAAAAATAATAGGTGGATTTTTCAGGAACATACGTGCAAGGGCAATCCGTTGTTGTTGACCGCCTGAAAGCATGAGGGCATCTGCGTCATAAGCCTGAGGCAATTGCAAAATTTGTTCGTGAATAGAGGCTTTTTGGGCTGCCAGAATCACATCTTCCAAGCTTGCATCAGTTTTGCCATAACGAATATTTTCAAAAATAGAGCCTTGGAAAATATGATTTTTTTGCAAAACCAAGCCGATATGGTCACGCAAATATTGAGTGTCGATGTGGTTAATATCAATCCCATCGAGCTGAATTGTTCCCTGTTGTGGTTCATAGAATTTATCTAATAAACTGATCAGGGTAGATTTTCCTGCCCCCGACAATCCCACCAATGCGGTAATTTTATTGGGCTGAATCTGCATTTGAATGTCTTTGAGTGCATGATGTCCATTCGGATAAAAAAAGTTTACCTGTTGCAGATCAAACTGCCCGCGAATGACTGGCTTTTGTGTACCACTCGGCTCGATTTCATCATCGGCTTCCAGAATTTGGAAGAAGCTTTCTGAATAGATCATGGCATCATTCACTTCATCATAAATACGATGCAATGAACGGATTGGCGCAGAAACGTTGCTAAACAGCAACACGTGATACATGATCATGCCAATGCTCATTTGCCCATCCAAGACAAAATAAGCCGTTAAAATAATAATCAGCACCACGCCAATTTGTTCAATAAAGCTTTTTAAACCATCAAATAAAAAACTGGTTTGGCGGGTCTGCATTTGATTGTGGGTCAGTTTTTTCTGCAGGGTGAGTTGTTTTTCTGCTTCAATGCTTTCTCTGTTAAATGATTTAATCACGGTAATTGAGTTGATGATGCTGAGAATCCCTTGGCTTTTTTTCTCACGTCCATCACGTAAATTACGTCGCCAGCTTCCTAGTTTTTGTGCCTGCTGATAGGTCAGCCAAAAATAAATAGGCACAATGAGTGTCGCGACCAAGCCCACATAAAAATTGGCATAATACATTAAGCCCAAAGCCACAATTGCACTGGTAAAGAGTGGCAAAATATCAATAAAGAAAATTTGCACTAAGCGGGTGAGCGAACCAATGCCACGATCTATACGTGTTTGTAATTTACCTGCTTGGTTGTTGTCCTGATTAAAAAAGGCCAGTCGATAACGCAAAAATTTCTCAATAATGCCCTGTGCCAAATCTTGTGACACAAAAATGCGTAGTTTTTCACCATAAAACTTCTGTCCAAACTGCACAAAGGCATTGATGATTTCTTTACCCAGCAAAATGGCTGAAATGGTGATTAAAATGTGCCAGCCTGCAGACAGACCTTGTCCTGCCTCAATTAAGGCGTTAATACGGTCAACAGCGTATTGTAAAGTTAGTGCATTGACTTGAGCTGTTAATGAGCCGATGAGCGTTAAAACTAAGGTAGCAATCACCAAGAGCTGATAAGGTCGAACGAAGGGACGCAATTTTTGAAATAAATGCCATAAATTCATAAGCTATTATTGTTATAAGAACGATGATTTTAAGTCTAAGGATGAACTTCACGACTCACAAGCCAAAAAGCTGTGTCATTTTGTGAGCAGTCCTGATCCTTGTTTTAGATTAAACAATAAGCTATTCAGCATAGGAATGACCATGAATCTAGAATTGTTTGCACCTGAGCGTTGTGACAACGTACTGCCTTATGACGGCATTGCGCAGGACTATGGTTTGGTGCTGAGTGCGGAGCATAGTGAGCGTTATTTACGGTATTTTCTGCAACATTTGGCATGGCAGCCTGATGAAGGTCTGCTCTTTGGTCAGTATTATCGGACACAGCGCCAAGTGGCATGGTATGGAGATGAGCAGTATCAATATCGTTATTCGGGAGCAGTTAAGCAGGCACAGCTATGGCGGCCTGCTTTGTGGCGACTGAAACAGCAAATTGAACAATGGGTCGGGCATCCCTTTAACTCATGTTTGGCCAATTTATATCAAGATGGTACGCAGGGCTTGGGTTGGCACAGTGATGATGAGCCGAATTTAGGCAGACACGCTGTCATTGCATCTTTGAGTTTGGGGGCAACCCGTAAATTTTGTTTTCAGCATAAACACCGCGCCAACAAGGTTGAGCTACTGTTGCACAGCGGTCAGTTGTTGGTCATGCGTGGCACGACACAACACTATTGGAAACATGCCTTAATGAAGTCCAATAAAATTATACAACCCAGAATTAATCTGACCTTTCGCTATTTTCACACGGCTATTGAATAAAACTTGATTTAGCACTCTAAATCCTTATTCAGGAATAAATTTTAATTGTATTTAAATTCAGTGCTTTAAGGTATCAATAACCTAAATCTTTAAGTGAGTTCTATACTAAAACTGGTATTCAGTACTTCCACCTGTTTTTCAATTTGTTCTGCATTGTCCTGCAAAATTTCAATCAGTTTTTGCAAATTGACAAATTCAAAACGGTTTTTAGATGCCAGCAGCGTCAATGCATAAGGTGCATCTTTAGATGAAAAACGAATCGGTACAGATAAGCCTGCAATTTCTGCATCGAGTTCGCCGTTAGAAAAATAATAGCCTTGTTTTTTGATTTTGCGCATTTGCTGCAAAAAGTCATCTTCATCTTGTGCAAAATTGACTTGTGCCAATTCGTTAGAAAAACGTTGGTAATAGTCTAAAATTTTAGCTTTAGGCAGATGTGCCATAATAATTTTTGGCGATGAGCCGACATAAACAGGACGTGGGCAGCCGCGACCATAAGACAGCAAAGGCGTATCTTTAAAGATTTCGTGATGCACATCAATGCAGGAATCTTGATTGAGTTGGGTCAGCAAACAGCAAAATTCAGTACGTTCCGCAATTTTTTTCATAAACGGAATACTGATGGTGACCAATGGATCGGTCGTGCGAGAGATAAAATCCAATACCGCAATTTTTGGCCCAAGGGTGTAATCTCCCGATGTGCCACTCATGCGCTGCAACAACTCTGCTGAAACCAACTCTTTTAAATAGCGGTAACTGGTAGGCTTAGATAAACCAAGTTCCTCACTAATGGTATCTACATTAATGACAGGACGTGCGGTTGAAAATAAGTCTAAGACTGTGAGAATCTTGCCAAAGCTAGACAGTGCCATGCGGATTTACCCATTCACACCAAAAGGATGGTGTCACTTTATATCAAAAAATCGCCAGACCAATAGACTTTTTAAAGATGATCTTAGGCATTCTAACGATCAATATCCCAATTCTTTCGTTTGTCGTTGTTATCTATTCAGAAACAGGATTTAAGGCTGAATGCCGTGAGGCTCACGATACCAGCTTTCAATCAATAGTGCTGCGGCAAGACTGTCGGCTGCGAGCTTTTTGCCACGCCCTTGGGCTTGATAATGATCAAGCTCATCACGTGCTTCACGTGTGGTTAGGCGTTCATCGACCATTAGGGTGTTGATATTGCTTTGATGGCGTAAGCGTCTAGCAAACTTACGCGCACGGGTAGACAGTTCTGACTCGCTATCATCCATATTTAAAGGTAAGCCCACTAGAAATAATTGTGGCTGATGTTGCTTGATAATTTTTAGCAAGTTTTCCCATTGCGGAATGCCATCTTTCATGGGAAAGAGGGCGAGAGGGGTCGCACTTTCAATCAGTGCCTGCCCCACAGCCATGCCCATTTTTTGCGTACCGAAGTCAAATGCCATAATGGTTTGGGCTTGTGTTGTTTCAGGCATGACCAATCTCTGAAGATAACCATGTTGGATCTACGCCCATTTTACGATAAGCGGCATCCCAACGGTCGTCATAAGGTAAATTGAAAATCAAGTCCATGTCCGATTCACAAATGAGCCAATCGCCACGGGCAATTTCTTGTTCCAGTTGCTGTTTGCCCCAACTGGCATAGCCCAAGGCAATTTGGTAACGTCCAACGCCTTCGTTGTGGGCAATCGCATCTAAAATATCTTTAGAGGTGGTGATACAGACATTTTCACCAACAGCGATAGATGAATGCCAAGTTGGCTGCCCTGTGTGTAAAACAAAACCTGCCTCAGGTCGTAATGGACCACCTTGTAGAACTTCGTGAGGATGCACATTATCTGCGTCTATATCTAAATCATTGAGTAATTCTTTGATTTGGATACCCGATGGACGGTTGATAATAATGCCTTGCGCACCGTCTTCATCATGACGTGCCAAATAGATGACGGTGTTTGCAAAAAACTCATCATTCATATCGGGCGGGGCTATGAGACAGCGATGCGTCAGATATTGTTTAGTCACCTAAGCAATTCTCCTTAATCTGAGGTGGTGGCAAACAGAACTGTAAACCGACTTGGAAACGTAAACGAGTTACAGCCAAATCATGCAAATATACATTTCTTAGCTGTACTTATCCCATAAAACCACTGTGATGACAACTTTGCTTTGGTAAAAGTGAGACAAAGGATAAATAAAAGAATAAATTTAAAATTTAGAAAAAATGATGTCATTAAATTTATCTATTTAGTTACAAAGTTGAAGATATAGGAACATAATAATTGATTGCTTTATTATCTTTGTGATGTGGGTTTGTTTAAATGTTTTAGTGTATATTTTTTAATCTACTTTTAATTTTAACGAATGTGATTTCTGTTTTTTAATTGCAAAATAGGCAGTTTGATTGCATTTATATTCTCTTTTATTAAATATTAAGTTTGTCTAATGAATAGTGGTTTTTTAATATAAAAAATCTATAAGTCTATTTATTTCTTTTGTAAGTTTTGTGCTTTAGTGTAAAATTTGTGTTTTTTATAGCTTGATATGTTTCAATAAATATACATAAAATACATATTGAAACAAAAAATAATTGTTTGTAAGATGGTGAAATTTTCATCTTTTATAGCTTTTTTTGATGGTTTAATATGAATTATTTAATAAAGGGAAGTTTGTTTGCTGCTGTTTTTTCAGCTTCAGTTTTTTCTCAAGCAGCAATTTTTGGAACTTATAATGATGAAGGTAATTTGTTTCGCAGTCATTTGAATAATCATTTATCTGAAGATTTAGTTGCTAAATTTAAAGATAAAGTAGATTCAAAAGACGGCGTACTATATTTACTGGAGCAGGCACGTTTATTACAAGTCAATCATCAGTATGAAGAAAGTTTGAATCATTATAAGCAGGCTTTTGAATTTCTAGATAAACAAAAAAGTCGTGCAAAAATTAGTCTGAGTCGGGTCGGATTTAAGGCACTTTCTATGGTGAGTAATGATTCGGTGGTACCTTATTTGGTGCCACCTCATGAACAGGTATTGGCGCATATTTCTCAAGCGAAAAATTATATTTTTTTAAAAAATCTTGAGGCTGCTGCAGTAGAAATGCGTGTTGCACAGGGCATTCAGCGTGAAATTGAACTGGCACATCAGGCTGAGTTTGAAAAGAAAAAAGAGAAAAATACAAAAGCAAATACATCTTCAAATGCCGCATTGCATGTTTTAGATGAGGCATTTGTTGGCTTAGATCCAATTGCGGGCAAGATTAAGAATACTTATCAAAATGCTTATGCTTTTTATATGGCAGCTAACTTGTGGGAAACCTTAGGCGAATACAACGATGCTTTGGTGGATTACAAAAAAGCTTATGAGTTACAGCCTGATGAGCAGATTGCTAAAGATGTAAAGCGTTTAGATCAATTGGTTGCAAAACAAAGTAATAGTAGTGTGCCTGTTATTGTATTTATTGAACAAGGTATCGTTCCACAGAAAATTGAAAATAAGTTAGATATTCCGACTCCAGGCGGCATTATCAACATTGCTTTTGCGACTTATGAACCTAGCACTTATGTTGCACCCAAAAGCCTGAAAGTGAAGCTGAATAACCGAGTTTTGCAAGACAGTTATGTGATTAGTGATATTGGTGCATTGGCTGTTAAAGACTTAAAAGAAAAAGTCGTTGGAACTTTAACAACCCAAGTGATTCGTGCCACAGCCAAATATGCTGCTCAAAAAGAGCTTGGTAACCAATTTGGTGTTTTAGGGCAATTGGCAGGTAACGTGCTCAATATGGCAACCGAGCGAGCAGATTTACGAGCTTGGACAACTTTGCCAAGTAATACGCAAATTGCACGTCTGAACTTAACGCCAGGGATACACAACTTACAGTTATCGTCAGGTAATTTGTCAAGCTCCTCTGTGAAGTTAGATGTAAAAGCCAATGAGACAGTATTTGTTTATGCACATCATGTAAATGACAAAATTACAGCAAGTGTAAGTAGTATTCCACGCCAATAATTTTGAAGAGAACTTTATGAAAAATCAGTTAAAACTCGCATTACTCGGTCTTAGTGCTGCGGCGATGGTTGGATGTACAGCCCCTAATGCTTTGTCTACACAGACAGATGCGAATAACGAAGTAAGTATTCGCACCATTACCAATAACCCAGTCTTAACCACTGAGGTATTTGTTGAGCGTGTGGGAATGTCTATGGCAGGCGACTTAAAAAAGGCATCAATTGCCATTAAAAACCGCCGTTTCAATAACAAAGATTTTAGCTACAAAATCGTATGGGTCGATGCACATGGGGCAGAAGTGAACCCTGAAGGTGCGATTTGGAAACCAATTCAGTTAACGGGTCGAGAGGTGAAGGGCGTGCAATCTTTAGCACCAAATCCATCGGCTGTAGATGTTGTTGTGTATTTAAAGAAATAAGCGAGATAGAGCAATGAATGCAAAGTTAATCATGGCTGTGGTAGCAACTTCTGTTTTGGCAACAGGTTGTGCAACAACGGGTAGTGCAGTGAGTTATGGTGATGCTCAAGCTGTAGAAACTTTAACGAAAGATTTTGGATCGACAGATCTACAAATGATTGCTGCAAAGATGGTGGATGATATGCTGACCTTCCCACCTGTGGTGCAAATGACGCAAACTCGTCGTCCAGTCATTGTGCTTGATCGTATTCATAACAAGACACAAGAACATATCGATACAGAATCTATTACAGATACGATTCAGAACAAATTAATTAATTCAGGGAAGTTTCGTTTTGTAGATATGAAATCTGTCAATGCGATGGCGCAGCAACTTGCCTATCAAAAGCAAAGCGGCATGGTCAATCAAGCGACTGCAGTGCGTACTGGTGGACATATCGGTGCTGAATATATGCTCAATGGCAATCTATCTAGTATTGTAAAAAATGCAGGTGGTAAGAGCGATGTGTATTACAAGTTCACATTTAAATTGCAGAACTTACAAACTGGCATTGTAGAGTGGACAGGCGAAAAAGAAATCCGTAAGGCAGCAAAGCGCTCAACTTTTGGTCTTTAATTTAATCTGAAAGTAACTGCGCTGTGATAAGCGCAGTTGCTGTTGAAGAATAGAACATGAAAAAAATATTATTTGCAGGCTTATTATCTGGATTACTGTGCAGTCCTGCTTTTGCTGCGATTAAAGAAGTGATTAAAGAGGCAACGGGTAGTGGTCCAACACAACACCAAGCTATTTCTGAAGCATTATTGATTGCAGTTCAATCGGTGAATGGTGCTTCGGTATCGTCACAAATGAATTATGAAGAAACAGTTTCTTTATCTGTAAATAATCAGGGCTGGACATATACGGGTAAAGTTTCACCTGTATTTAGTGTAGCCAATCAAGGTTCGGGTTCTGTCACCAAGTTTCAGGTCTTGGGTGTTTCTGGTGCTAAAAATAATTATCGCGCTAAAGTTCGCGCACATGTGGTGAAGTTTGAATCTACTGTACAAGATCAACACATGCGCCGTATTGCAGTCTTGCCATTTCAAATGGCAGAAAAAAATAACCGCTTAGCCAGCGGTGCTTCTGCTTCTGAGTTTAGTCAAGAATTATCAGATACTTTAGGTACTTATTTGGCACAGTCAGGGCAGTTAAGTGTTGTTGATCGTCATTACATAGATGAAATGCAATTTGAAAATGACTTCCTGTATTGGGATGGTGCACCGCATGAGTTAGCGCGTATTGGTCAAAAAGTAGGTGCTGATTATTTACTCGTGGGGCGTATTAACGATTTGTCAGTTGCTAGCGGTCAACAAATGTATGGGTTAAATGCTGGTGCAGAGCAGGTGCGTTTAACGTGGCGAGTGATTGAAGCGAATACCAGTAAGGTAGTTGCGGCAGGGACTTTTAATCGTACCTTATCGAACTTGATGACACAGAATCTTTTAAATAATAGTTTAAATGATAGTACTGCAGATAAGATTTCCCAAAGTTTAAATCCTGAAATTTTACAGGGTCTTAAACTACAACCTGTGCAATCTTCTAGCAGTCAATTTTATGATACCTCTCCAGGTTATGAAATGACACCTGGTTCAAGTGACCAACCTGTGAAATGGTAAATAATGATTAAGCTTGTTTTAGACCTAAATAAATCCCCCTGAAAATCAGGGGATTTATTTTTTAAGCCTGTTGAAACTTCAATTGGCGTAATTGTTTGGCGTGTTGCAGGGTGGTGTCATTAATTTCAACGCCGCCTGTCATGCGTGCCAATTCTAAAATACGCGCATCTTCTTCTAATTCAACAATGGTGCTGCTGGCAGGGTCGGTCTGACGCTTTTTCACTAAAAGGTGTTGATCAGACTGTGCTGCCACTTGTGCTTGGTGGGTAATACATAAAATTTGAACGTGTTGCGCCAAACCTGCGAGTAAGCGCCCCACAATTTCTGCGGTACCACCACTAATCCCGACATCAATTTCATCAAAAACCAAGACTTCGGCTTCGGTTTTTTCGGCATTCATGACTTGCATAACCAAGGCAATCCGCGATAATTCACCACCAGAAGCCACGCGTGCCAATGGCTGTGCAGGAATACCTTTGTTGGCGGTAAACAATAATTGAATAAAACTTAACCCTTCCGCAGAAACTTGTTCTAAAGGTTCAAATTTAAATTCAAAATGTGCCTCAGGCAGTGCCAACTGTTTGACTTGCTCGGTCAGTTGTTTGGCAAGTGGTGCGGCTGCTTCACGACGGATGTCATCTAAATGTTGTGCTTTGGCTAAAAAGTCCTGATGTGCCACTTCGACTTGTTCTGCCAAAGTTTCAGGGTCTTCAAGTTCATGTAAAGCAGTGAGCTCAGTTTGCCAAGTATCAAATTCTTGTTTTAATAATTCAGGTTGTGTGCGGTATTTACGCGCTAAACGATGAAAAACTTCCAGCTTCTGATTCAGTTCTTCCATGCGCTCTGGATCAAAGCTTTGACGATCAATAAACTGACGTAAATTGGCTGTCGCATCATCTAATTCACTTTGCGCATTTAACAATGAATTATAAATTTCCGATAATTGCTCACTGCGCCCCGCATGCGATTCCAAGCGGCGAATAATCGAAGCAATTTCCTGAGTGATGTTTTGCTCGGCTTCGTCTAAGGCATTTAAGCTATAACTGCAATCCTGCATGATATGTTCATGATGGCTTAGGCGATCAAACTCTTGTTCAATCTCCTTATAATCGATTTGTACCAGTTCTTCGAGTTCTTCGAGCTGTAAGTTTAGAGTTTCGATGCGCTGCTTGCGAGTTGCCTGTGCATCCAGCGCCGCCTGATGCTGTCGGATATTTTTTTGCCAGGTACTATAAGCATCACGTACTGCTTGGGCAGGGGTATAAAAATTATAATAACGATCAAGCCAGTGCTTTGGATAAGGCGGTTCGAGCAATTGTTGCTGACTGTGCTGACTGTATAACTGTACCAGTAAGCGTCCAATTTCTTTCAGCTCTGCCAAACTGCTTGGACGACCATTAATCCATGCTTTGCTGCGCCCTGTGGCAAAAATTACCCGACGTAAATGGATTTCACCAGACTCATCATCTAATTCATGTTCTTTTAGCCATTGTGCTTCAGGGCTATTGTCCTGATAACTGAAACTCGCGGTCACATCGGCTTTATCTGAGCCAAAACGTACATAATTGGTATCGGTACGTTCACCTAAACAGGCAGAGAGCGCATCTAAAAGTAAGGATTTACCTGCACCTGTTTCCCCTGTCAGAACGTTAAAACCTGTTTCAATATCCAGTGCTAAGTGGTCGGCAAGGGCAAAGTTAATCAGTGTTAAATGAGTCAGCATAAACGCATCCAAGCTGCGAAAAGTGTCAGTGAAAGAGAGTCAAGTTTTGGAAATGCCATAACAAGGCTGTTATTTTCTTCTATTTAATTCTAGCTTAAATTGCAGCGCAAACAACAAAAAATGTACCCGATAAGCATCATATATAAAACACATGATCATTTGATCATTTCATTGGATGGTCATTAAATTGCAGTATATTCACTTGGGGAGTTTTCGGTGCTGCTTGATATGGTGGAACTTAAACGATATAGATACTATTCGTGATCTGTTTCACATTCAGATTTAGCACTTTAGTGGGGAAGAATCTAGAGCAGAGTACTTTGCATGCCTCTGGCATTGGCTTAGACTGTGCTGTCAGCGTGTTGCATGCTGCGTATTGAAACATTGTTCAATTTACGCAAAGCCCACTGTAAACACAGATTGATTAGTTCTGAGGACAGAATTAAACTACATCAGTCAAAAATATAAAAACGCGTTACCTGGAGAATACGCATGTCAGCTCAGTTTGATCATGTATCAGTTGTGAAAAAGTCGAATGTCTATTTTGGTGGGCAATGCATCAGTCACACGGTGCAATTTGAAGACGGTACCAAAAAAACCTTAGGGGTAATTTTACCGACTGAACAAGCCTTGACTTTCGAAACGCATGTACCTGAACGTATGGAAATTATTTCAGGTGAATGTCGTGTCAAAATTGCCGATAGCGAAGAAAGTGAATTATTCCGCGCGGGTCAATCGTTCTATGTGCCTGGCAATAGCCGTTTCAGCATCGAAACCGATGAAGTGCTCGATTACGTGTGCCACTTAGAAGGCTAATCAGCCGATAATAGGGTATTGAATTAAGATTTCATTTTTCTCCTGCTTGAGCACCCAATCAAGCGGAATTGAATCAAGAAATTTTCACCCGAATCGGTTAAACTAGATCTTATTGAAATCCTGTAAAGTCAGCTTTGCAGGATTTTTCGTTTTCGCTGGTTTATTGGTGCATTAATTAGAGGTCGTTCATGGCAAAACCTGAATATTATTATGGCGTTCACTCGGTGGAGTCATTATTGGAGCTTGAGCCAGAGCGCGTCTTAACTCTTTTTACCTTAAAAGGGCGTGATGATCAGCGTTTACAAAAGATTTTAGAACTTGTCGAACCATTTGGCATTAGTGTGCAAAAAGCCAGCCGTGACAGCTTGGAAAAACTGGCAGGTTTGCCTTTTCACCAAGGAGTGGTGGCTGCAGTACGCCCACATCCAACTCTGAATGAAAAAGACTTGGATGCCTTGTTGCAGGCTGATAGCAAGCCTTTACTTTTGGCGCTCGACCAAGTCACCGACCCGCATAACTTGGGTGCGTGTATCCGTACTGCCGCTGCGATGGGGGTTACTGCCGTGATTGTGCCGCGTGATCGTTCAGCAAGTTTGACCCCAACTGCACGCAAAGTAGCTGCAGGTGGTGCAGAAAAAGTCAAATTTATCCAAGTGACCAATTTGGCACGTACTTTGGCGCATTTGAAACAAGAGTTTAATGTGCGCGTGGTGGGTACGATGCTGGATGAAAAAGCTTTGCCAATTCAGCAATTTGACTTTACAGGCACAGCAGTATGCGTGGTGATGGGCGCAGAAGATACAGGTTTACGCCCAATTACCCAGTCACAATGTGATCAAACCGTATTTATTCCAATGGCAGGAAATCTGCAAAGTCTGAATGTCAGTGTTGCAACAGGTATGGCCTTGTATGAAGCTTGTCGTCAGCGTCAGGCTTAATTGCTGATTTTGTATTTGCTATTTTATTGATGCTTTCAACACCGTGATTCGTCTATCTCCCCAAAAGCAAGGTTATGCTTTGGTGCTTGTTACCATGTGCATTTGGGGTGGTTTTACCCTAACTGCTCGGCTGAATGCACAATGGCAGATCAGTGCTTGGGATATTACCGCCTTACGCTTTGCTTTGGCTTTTTGTATTTTAATGCCGATTCTTATCTGGAAAAAAGATACGGCATTTTTATGGAAAAAAGAGCCTTTTATTTTGGCAATGATTGGTGGAGTGGGCTATTGCCTGACTGCGTATAGTGCTTTTCATTATGTACCTGCTGCGCATGCTGCCATTTTTTTGAATGGCTGTATTCCTGTTTGTACCGCCATTGCTGCTTGGATGTTATTTCGAGTGCCTTTTGACCGCCATACATGGATCAGTATTGTAATTATGCTGACCGCCATTGCGGGTATGAGTGCGCTGATGTATCAAGAAACAGGTGTTGCCTTTGGACTTGGGGATGGACTGTTTTTTATCAGCGCTATTTGGTGGGGTGTGTTTACGGTTTTATTAAGACAATGGAAGCTCTCCGCTTGGCATGCTATGGCAGGTGTCGCAATTTGGTCGGCAATCGTCTATGTCCCGATTTACGTACTGTTTTTCCCGAAACAACTCACCGCACCCGAACCGATTCATTTATTGCTGCAAACTGTTTTTCATGGGGTATTTGTGGTAATCATCGCAACACTTAGCTATGTCGAGGCAATTAAGCGTTTGGGGGCATTCAAAACTGGTAGTATTGTGACCTTGGCGCCGTTTATTGCTGCGATTCTTGCTGTCCCTTTATTGGGCGAGCCGTTGAGTCTGGCAATTTTATGTGGCTTGATGGGTATGGGGATTGGCGCTTTGCAACCTTGGCGTTGGTGGGCACGACCTGACAGCTTAAAAGCCCAACTTGAACAGCAAAAAAAACAGTCAGATTAATTTGCTTACTGCATCGCTCGCTTTAAATACTGCTGATGCAATACTTCAAGTTTGCTATACAAATGATCTAAATGCCCATCGTTCAGCACAATGTCATCGGCTAGGCGTTGTTTTTCAGCACGTGGCATTTGTGCTTGAATAATTTTATGAATTTGCTCAACCGTTTGACCATCACGTTGTGAGGCACGGTGAATTTGTAGTGCTTCAGTAGCATCAATCAATAATGTATGTTGGGTCAATTGATGTTGATTGGTTTCAAACAAGAGTGGTGAAACCAAAACCACGTAGGGGCTATTGGCAGCATTTAATTGTTGAATAATCGATTCACGAATTGCAGGGTGGGTGATTTTTTCAAGTGCTTGTCGTGCACTTGGTTCTTTGAAAATGTGTTCACGTAAGGCACGACGATCAAGCTCACCATTCTCAAGTAAAACCCAATCGCCAAAGTGTTGTCGAATTTGCTTTAAGGCAGGCTGTCCTTTTTCGACTACTTCACGTGCAACCACATCTGCATCGACCACAACAATGCCTTGGGTCTCAAACCACGCACTGGCTGCAGACTTGCCACTGCCAATTCCTCCTGTTAGACCCAAAACAAAACGCATGTGCTGTCCTTATTGTCCCAAATATACTTTCATGATTGGCTCGCCCCATAAAAAGGCAATCCAGCCCGCAATGGCGATATACGGACCAAACGCAAAGGGTTGATTTTCTTTACGTACTTTTAACAGAATAATGCCAATAATCGCCCCAACTAAGGACGATAGCAGCACAATCAGGGGTAACATCATCGGCCCCATCCATGCACCTAAAGCGGCAAGGAGCTTGAAGTCGCCATAGCCCATGCCTTCTTTGCCTGTGACGATTTTAAATAGGTAATACACCACCCATAGACATAGGAAGCCAATCACATAGCCCCAAATTGCCGAGGTTGGTGAGGTATAGATGGCATAGCTGTTGACGGCCAAACCCAGTGCAGCCAAAGGCAGGGTATAACGGTCTGGCAAGAGTTGTGTATCGAAATCAATGAAGGTGAGCGCAATCAAGGTATAAGTGAGTAGCAAGCCAAATAGCATTTGTACGGTTGGGCCAAATACCGCAAGCACAATCAGAGCGCAAATAGCAGTTAATACCTCAATCAGTGGATAACGTATACTGATCGGGTTTTGGCAGTTGCCACATTTACCGCGTAATACCAACCAACTCAGCACAGGAATATTTTGATACCAACGAATTGGGTTGTGACATTTGGGACAGGTCGATGCAGGTTTGCTGAGGGTGATTTTACTTTCATCAATAATGGCTTGTTCAGGATGTAACAACATTTGGCAGTCGTTACGCCACTCCTGTTCCATCATTTTTGGGGTGCGATAAATCACCACATTCAAAAAACTGCCAATACATAAACTAAAAAGTCCAACTGCGATATAGAGCGCAGTTGGATTTTGGATCAAATACGCGATTAATTCTTGCATTAAACCACAGAACCCATTTGGAAGATTGGAAGGTACATGGCGACAACTAAACCACCCACTAAAATACCCAAGACAGACATAATCAACGGCTCCATCATTGAGGTTAAGCCATCTACTGCGTTGTCGACTTCGTTTTCATAGTGGGTTGCGACTTTATCCAGCATGGCATCTAGCGCACCTGATTCTTCACCAATGGCGACCATTTGCACCGCCATAGAAGGGAATTTATTGGTGACACGCATGGCGAATTGTAGCTGCTGTCCTGTCGCGACATCATCACGTATTTTCATCACCGCTTCTTCATAGACCACGTTATTGGTTGCCCCAGCGGTCGATTCCAAAGCATCAATTAAGGGTACACCAGCAGCAAAAGTAGTGGCTAAAGTACGGCTATAACGCGCGATAATGGCTTTATAGACCAAGTCACCAAAAATAGGCGCTTTCAGTGCCGCTTTGTCTAAGAAGTCACGGAATTTTTTACTGCGTTTTTTAGTTTCCAAGAAACCTGCAATCATGACCCCAATCACAATAATCAGAATAAACCAGTATTTCTGCATCCATTGTGACATGTTGACCACCATTTTAGTGAAGGCAGGCAAGTCTGCACCAAAAGAGCTAAACAACTCTTCAAATACAGGTACAACTTTTACCATCAAAATAATGGTCACAATCACAGCCACCACGATGACCGTTGCAGGGTATTTCATGGCTTTTTTAATTTTTTGTTTGAGTAACTCACTCTTTTCTTTATAGATCGCAACACGATCCAGCATGGTTTCTAGTGCACCCGATTGTTCACCAGATTCAACCAAAGAGCAGAACAGATTGTCAAAATATTGAGGATATTTACGCAATGCGCCAGCAAAGGTATTCCCGCCTTCCACTTCACCTTTAATGCCTAAAACCACTTCACGCATGGCGGGGTTTTCAAGACCTTCGGCAACAATCTCAAAGCTTTGTACCAAAGGCACACCTGCTTTCATCATAGTGGCAAGCTGACGCGTGAAAATAGTGATGTCTAATGTCGACACCCGTTTTTTCATTAAGCCTTCAAGAATATTCTTTTTCTTTTGGCGAATCGTCTTGATGGTAATCCCTTGTTTACGCAATGTGACCTTTGCCAAGGCCATATTACGCGCTGGAATTTCCCCTTTTAACTTAGCCCCTTTGCGGTCAATCCCTTCATAAACGAAGGTGGGCATCATCTGTGCTTTTTTGACAGCCATGCGTATTTATCCTTATTTTAAATTTTACAACTATTCACTGGTCACACGATTGACTTCTTGCAATGAAGTCACCCCCTGCATGACCTTAAGTAACCCCGAACGACGCAGATTGTTAAACCCCGATTTTGCTGACGCATCAGCAATTTGGATGGCATTACCATCCTCCATAATAATTCTAGAAATTTCTGGTGTGACTTTCATCACTTCATAAACACCAACACGTCCTTTATAACCTTCACGGCATTCAGAACAGCCTACAGGTTGATAGACCTGAAATTCTGGATTGCTCAAATCGGCTTCAGTAAAGCCCATTTCCAATAAGCTTTGTTTTGGAATATCGGAAGGAGCTTTGCAATGCGGGCATAGGCGTCGTGCCAAACGCTGTGCAATGACGAGGTTTACCGAAGTTGCGATGTTAAAGGAAGGAACGCCCATGTTGCGTAAACGCGTTAAAGTTTCTGGCGCACTGTTGGTGTGTAGGGTAGATAAAACCATGTGACCTGTTTGGGCAGCTTTAATTGCAATTTCTGCAGTTTCAAGATCACGAATCTCACCCACCATGACAATATCAGGGTCTTGACGTAAGAAAGATTTCAGGGCGGCAGCGAAGGTTAAGCCTACTTTATTGTTGACGTTAACCTGATTGATGCCTTCTAAGTTAATTTCCACAGGGTCTTCGGCGGTGGAAATGTTGGTATCTTCTCTGTTTAAGATATTTAAGCCTGTATATAGCGATACCGTTTTACCCGAACCCGTTGGGCCTGTAATCAGTAACATGCCTTGCGGTTTTTCTAAGGCTTCCATGAACAATTCTTTTTGTTCTGGTTCATAGCCCAAAGCGTCAATCCCAAGCATCGCGCTAGATGGGTCAAGAATACGCAGTACGATTTTTTCACCGAACAATGTTGGCAACGAGTTCACACGGAAGTCGATGGACTTGTTTTTAGATAGTTTTAATTTAATACGACCATCTTGCGGGACACGCTTTTCAGAAATGTCCATTTGGGACATCACTTTTAAACGTGATGCCAAGCGGTTAGCTAACTGTAAGGGTGGGGTGGCAATTTGACGTAATACACCATCGACACGGTAACGCACTCGATAGGTTTTTTCATACGGTTC
The DNA here is from genome assembly GCF_013420785.1 of Acinetobacter sp. YH01011. Lineage (NCBI taxonomy): Bacteria > Pseudomonadati > Pseudomonadota > Gammaproteobacteria > Moraxellales > Moraxellaceae > Acinetobacter > Acinetobacter sp. YH01011. The sequence continues at coordinate 139,252 of NZ_VOYG01000005.1, read as the reverse complement.
AAAGTGTAAGTCCGAAGCACCCATGCGAATTGCATCAATCAGTAATTTGTTGATGTATTTAACAATTGGGGATTCATCACCCTGCGGTTCATCTTCTGCAGCTTGTTCTGGTTCGCTGTTACCATCTTCAAAGTTGAGATCGAAGTCATCATCTTCAAATTCAAAAGCAGACTCACTCGCAAAGTTTTGTTCAATCAGTTTTACCAATTTATCGTGTTCGACCACAATGGCTTCAATATTCATTTTACTGTTGAAACGAATGGCATCCATTGCTTCGATATTGGTCGGGTTACTGGTCGCAACGTAAAGCAGGTGATTGCGCTTAAAAATAGGTAAAAGGTTATATTTGCTGAAAAGCTTTTCATCAATGCCTTCACGCACGATGAGCGCAGAGTCATACACGCTTAAATCAAAAATAGGTTCGCCAAACTCATTAGAAATTTTTTCAGCAATGATTAAAGGCGCGATATTTAGGTTTTGAATGAGATAGGGAACAATATCAACATTATCTTTTTGTGCGGCTTTAATGGCAGTTTGCATATTTTCAGCAGAAACGAGCCCATCTTCGACCAAACGTCGAATAAAACCTGTAAATCTAGGTGTAGCTTGTTGTACTGACATTCCCCAACGTCCTCAAAATCAAGATTGTTTATAATTGGTATCTTAAAATTATACTTTTGTTGCACAAAAATACCATATCTGAAAGTGCTGTCACCACCTAAGTATCGCCTAAAAGCATGAACCAGTTACATTAATCTGCTAAAAAAATTGTAAGTCCTGCCATGAAAAGATACTTCATGCAGCAGTTTGATGCAAAGCTTGTACAAAAAACTCAGCAGAAATGTGATTTGCGTGTAGAATGTGCGCGATTAAATGAATTGTTTTTGCAGGTTATTCTATGTCGGCTACGACGATTAAGCCTTGGGTGGTTGGCAATTGGAAGATGAATCCGATACATGCCGATGCTCAGCAACTTATTTCTGAATTTAAAACATTATTACAAGACAGCCCTGTAGAGGCTGAAAAGTGTCATTTGGGGATTGCACCTGTCACTTTGGCTTTAACTCAAATTCAAGCTGCATTGAGCGAAGCAGTACGTCCTGTCTATACCGTTGCACAAGACCTTTCCCGTATTGCGGGTTTGGGTGCATATACAGGCGAAGTCAGTGCAGAATTGCTAAAAGACAGTCAAATTGATTATGTATTGGTTGGGCATTCAGAACGTCGTGAACTTTTTGCAGACACACCAAGCATTTTGAATGAAAAAGTTAAAAATGCCTTGCAGGCAGGTTTGACAGTTATTTATTGTGTGGGTGAAAGTCTGCAACAACGTGAAAGCGGTCAGGCAGAGCAAGTTGTTTTGCAACAAATTTGTGATATTGCTGCTGTGGTTGACGCTGAGCAATGGCAACAGATAGTGATTGCGTATGAACCTATTTGGGCAATTGGTACAGGCAAGACCGCATCACCTGAAGATGCGCAAACCATGCATGCAAAAATCCGTGAAGGTTTAAGCCAAATCACCGCTTATGCGGTGACTCTACCTATTTTATATGGTGGTAGTGTAAAACCAGAAAATGCCGTAGAGTTAGCAGCCTGCCCAGACATTAATGGTGCTTTGGTCGGTGGTGCATCCTTAAATGCGGCATCGTTCCATCAAATTGCGCAAGCCTTTGCAAATACACAATAATGAGGAGTTCAGCATGCAAACATTTGTGCTGGTAGTACATATTATCTTAGCCATTTTAATGATTGGACTAATTTTGGTTCAGCATGGTAAAGGTGCAGATGCAGGCGCTTCTTTTGGTGGCGGTGGTGCGGCAACCGTATTTGGTGCGTCAGGCTCAGGTAACTTTTTAACCCGTTTAACGGCAATTTTAACAGCATTGTTTTTTGCAACCAGTTTAACTTTAGCGGTGTTTGCCAAGAAACAAACCACAGGTGCATATAGTTTGCAGACTGTACAAACGACTGCACCTGCACAGCCAGTATCGCCTGAAACTTCACCAACTGCGCCTAAAAGCGCTGAATAATTTTATTTAGCACTTTCTTTTTTCGCATGATGCGACTAGAATGCGTCACAGCTGCGGTGGTGGTGGAATTGGTAGACACGCTACCTTGAGGTGGTAGTGCTTTCGGGCGTGGGGGTTCAAGTCCCCCCTTCCGCACCAACTTATAATCCAGAAAACATAAGTTGGTGTTAAGCAGCAAATCTGTTGATGCGGGATGGAGCAGTCTGGTAGCTCGTCGGGCTCATAACCCGAAGGTCGTTGGTTCAAATCCAGCTCCCGCTACCAATCAATCCTAAGCTTATCGTGAATTAAGCGTAGGCAACTTAAATTATTTTAGGTTGAGATAAGTATTTACATGTTGTTGCGGGATGGAGCAGTCTGGTAGCTCGTCGGGCTCATAACCCGAAGGTCGTTGGTTCAAATCCAGCTCCCGCTACCAATATTTTAAAAGTGTGATTATGCTCTAATATGAGTTTTACGCTTTATACTGACTAAGGTGCAACTTAAGTCAGGCAAAAATGCTAAGTTTGATTGAAAACTTATTCATATTTGTATATAATTTTTGCACGTTGATGCGGGATGGAGCAGTCTGGTAGCTCGTCGGGCTCATAACCCGAAGGTCGTTGGTTCAAATCCAGCTCCCGCTACCAAGTTTCTAATGGTGTGGTACGTTAGTTTTAGTTGATTGAATTCAGCATAATAAACTAGCAAAGATGGTTAGATTTAGTCTAATCCCCGCAACCAAGTTTCTAAAGAGGCTCACAACTAGGTGGGCCTTTTTGCACAGTGGATATTGGTTTTACTGTGCAAGAATAGGGGCGATTACGCCCTTTTTTATTGGCTATCGTGTAGTGTCGATACAAGCCGTGCGCGGCCTAAAGTCAAAGTGTCATGTTTCACTACTACTATAGTTTGTATGAATGTGTAGTGGTCAAATAAGACCATTGAACCGCAGCAGAATGACGAGAGTAAATGAAGCTATCAAATAAAACTCAAGCACTTCAGGACTTAATTGCGCCAGCAGTGCAAGCATGTGATGTGGATCTTTGGGGAATCGAGTTTATTCCACAAGGTAAGCGTTCTTTGTTACGTATTTATATCGACAAAGCTGTCGATGAAAATGCAGAACCTGTCTTAAATGAAGATGGCGAATTAGAGCAAGGTCGTGGTATTGGTGTGCAAGATTGTGTACGTGTAACCCAGCAAGTTGGTGCAATGCTTGATGTGCATGATCCAATTTCAGGTGAATATGCACTTGAAGTATCCTCTCCGGGTTGGGATCGTCCATTTTTCCAATTAGAGCAATTGCCTGCATATATTGGGCAAACCATTGCGTTACGTTTAATCAGTGCTGTAGAAAACCGTCGTAAATTTCAAGCGAAATTGGTTGCTGTAGATCTGGAAAATGAAACCATTCAGGTCGAAGTGGAAAAACAGCAGGTATTGGAGATTGACAGTCACAATATTGATAAAGCAAACCTGATTTACCAAGATTAATCAAATTAATAAGAATCTGAACGAATAGGTGACTTATGGCACGTGAAATTCTTACCGTCGTTGAAACGGTTAGTAACGAAAAAGGTGTAAGTCGTGAGGCAATTTTTGAGGCGCTTGAACAGGCTCTTGTTGCTGCGACGAAAAAGAAATTCTACGAAGGCACAAACTCAGAAGAAGCACGTTTACGTGTGGAAATTGATCGTAAAACAGGTGACTACAGCACTTTCCGTCAGTGGGAAGTGGTGGCAGATGAAGATCATGAAATGCCTGCATGCCAAGATGCAATTTCTGATGTAGACCCTGCAAAGTGGTCAATTGGCGATATTCGCGAACTTGAAGTTGAGTCAATTGACTTCGGTCGTATTGCTGCGCAAATTGCCAAGCAAGTGATTGTGCAAAAAATTCGTGAAGCAGAACGCGCATTGGTTGCAGATGCTTATGAAGCCAAAGTAGGCGAGCTGATTTACGGTGAAGTGAAAAAGCAAACCAAAGATGGCTTTATTATTGATTTGGGCGACAATGCAGAAGCATATTTGGCGCGTGAAGAAATGATCGCCAAAGAAATTTTGCGTCCTAAGCAGCGTGTGAATGCAATTTTGTACAGCGTGAACCGTGAAGGTCGTGGTGCACAATTGTTGTTGTCACGTGCCAAGCCTGAAATGCTGATTGCATTGATGAAAAAAGAAATTCCAGAAATTTCTGAAGAAATCATCGAAATTAAAGCAGCAGCGCGTCAGCCAGGTGTACGTGCAAAAATTGCAGTAAAAACCAACGACCATCGTATTGACCCTGTAGGTGCATGTATTGGTATGCGTGGTACACGTATCCAAGCGGTACAGCAAGAGTTAAATGGTGAGCGTATTGATGTTGTGGTGTGGTCTGATGATCCAGCACAATATATCGCCAGTGCTTTAGAGCCAGCCGATGTATCGGGTATTGTGATTGATGAAGAAGAACGTACTGCCGACATTATTTTCGCAACCAGCGATCAGTTGGCACGTGCAATTGGTTCACAAGGTCAAAACGTACGTTTAGCCTCTGAACTCACAGGTTATAAGCTGAACATGATGCTTGAAGAAGAGTATCACGCACGTCAGCAAAATGAAGCGCAACAATACTTAGACTTGTTTGTTTCACGTCTAGACATTGCTGAAGATTTGGCGATGGCATTGGTAGAAATGGGCTTCACTTCATTAGAAGAAATTGCGTATGTTCCTGCGGAAACATTTGACGAAATTGATTTAGATGAAGAAATTGTTGAAATGTTACAAGGTCGTGCCAAAGAAGTGGCATTGGCAGACGCATTGCAACAGCAAGAAAATATCCAAGATCCGAGTGCAGAACTTCTAGCAATGGAAGGCATGACACAAGAGATCGCTTATGCGCTTGCCGCTCGTGGTGTCATCACAGTTGATGATTTAGCTGACCAAGCGACTGACGATATCGAAGATATTGAAGGTCTAGGTACAGATAAAGCGGGTCAATTGATTATGAAAGCGCGCGAATCATGGTTTAACTAGGAGGTAATATATGACGGACAAGTCGATTAAAGAGTTAGCGCTCAGTGTAGGTCGTCCAGTTGAGAAACTCCTGGAACAGGTTCGTGACGCAGGTTTACCACAGCGTAACGCTGACGATATTATTTCCACGGAACAACAAAGTACCCTAGTGAACCATTTAAAAAAGGTTCACGGTCAAGAGGGTAAAGCAGGACAAATCACGTTGAAACGTAAAACCACCAGTACCGCTAAAGTGGCAAGTACTTCGGGCAAAGCGAAAACGATTAATGTAGAAGTTCGCAAGAAGCATACATTTGTAAAGCCAGATCCTGAACAGATTAAAGCGGAAGCACTGGCAAAAGCACAGGCGGAAGCAGCTGAAAAAGCGCAAGCAGAACAGCAAGCACGTGACGTGGCAGAAAAGAGCAAAGCGAAAGCAGACGCGCCTCAAGCAGGTGCCGCAAAAGCGAAACAAGCTTTAGATGCAATGCGTGCAGCAGCCAAGCAAGAAACAGCCAAGCAAGAAGTTGCAAAAGCTGCGGTTGTGGTGAAACGTAAGTCAACCAACAAGCCAATTGTGAAGCAAGCAGTGAAAGTCACTGAAACACCTGAGCAAAAGAAAGCGCGTGAAGCGCAAGCAGCTCAGTTGAAAGCGACTGAAGAAGCAGCACGTCGTAAAGCTGCTGAAGAAGCGCAGCAACGTACGCTTGAGCAAATGCGTCAGATGGCATCTAAATACTCAAATGAAGATGCAACCGCTACCATTCGTGTGGTAGATGATTCTCCATTGGCGGCTGGTCTTGTGGGTCAGGCTTATGAAGATTCATTTGCCAAAGAAGACCGTGAAATCAAGCGTGGTACCAGCACCACCAATACACGTTCACCGAAAAAAGGTGGTCGTCGTGGTCAGGAAGAACAGTCTTTCAGCCAAAACTCACATAAACGCGGTTTGAAAACGAGCCAAGCCAACAAGCACGGCTTTGAAAAACCAGTTAAAAAACAAGTTTATGATGTTGAAATTGGTGCAACGATTGTGGTTGCGGACTTGGCTGCAAAAATGGCAGTTAAAGTACGCGAAGTTATTAAATCACTCATGAAAATGGGTGAGTTAGTTACGCAAAACCAAGCGATTGAGCAAGAAGTTGCAGCACTTGTAGTTGAGGAAATGGGCCACAACCCAGTTCTAGTATCTGATACGCAAGCTGAAGATAACTTACTTGAAGCTGCTGAAGAGGCACGTGGTGTTCAAACGACACGTCCACCAGTGGTGACCATCATGGGTCACGTTGACCATGGTAAGACATCATTACTTGACCGTATTCGTCGTGCCAAAGTGGCTGCAGGCGAAGCGGGTGGTATTACCCAGCACATTGGTGCATACCACGTACAAACCGATAAAGGCATTATCACCTTCTTAGATACACCGGGACACGCAGCGTTTACTGCAATGCGTTCACGTGGTGCGAAAGCGACAGATATCGTGGTATTGGTCGTTGCGGCAGATGATGGTGTGATGCCACAAACTGCAGAAGCCATTGACCATGCGCGTGCAGCGGGTACGCCAATTATTGTTGCCATTAACAAAATGGACAAAGAATCGGCTGATCCAGACCGCGTATTGAATGAATTGACCACCAAAGAAATCGTACCTGAACAATGGGGCGGTGACGTACCTGTTGCAATGGTTTCGGCGCATTCAGGTCAAGGTATTGATGAACTTCTTGACTTAATTTCAATTCAAGCAGAAATGATGGAATTGAAAGCATCTGAAGAAGGTGCAGCGCAAGGTGTGGTGATTGAAGCGCGTGTAGATAAAGGTCGCGGTGCAGTGACGTCAATTCTGGTACAAAACGGTACTTTGAATGTAGGTGACTTGGTACTTGCAGGTTCATCTTATGGTCGCGTACGTGCCATGACTGATGAAAACGGTAAGCGTATTAAATCTGCAGGTCCTTCAATTCCAGTTGAAATTTTAGGTTTACCTGAAGCGCCAATGGCAGGTGACGAAGTTCTTGTTGTAAATGACGAGAAGAAAGCACGTGAAGTTGCCGATGCGCGTATGGATCGTGAGCGTCAAAAACGTCTTGAGCGTCAAAGCGCAATGCGTCTTGAAAACATCATGGCATCAATGGGCAAAAAAGACGTTCCATTTGTCAATGTGGTATTGAAGACCGATGTACGTGGTACTTTGGAAGCCTTGATTGTTGCCTTGGGCGAGTTATCTACCGATGAAGTACGTGTACGTGTGATTGGTTCAGGCGTAGGTGCGATCACTGAGTCTGACGTTACGCTTGCAGAATCTTCAGAAGCTGTATTACTGGGCTTTAACGTACGTGCTGACAATACTGCGCGTCAAAAAGCCGATGCCGATGGTATTGACATTCGTTACTACAGCATCATCTATCAATTAATTGATGATGTGAAAGATGCGATGAGCGGTAAGCTTGCACCTGAACACCGTGAAACTATTTTGGGTGTTGCAGAAGTGCGTGAAGTGTTCCACTCAAGTAAGTTCGGTGCAGCTGCAGGTTGTATGGTACTTGAAGGCGTACTTCACCGTAACAAACCAATTCGCGTATTACGTGATGATGTGGTGGTATTCCAAGGTGAGCTTGAGTCACTTCGTCGTTATAAAGACGTGGTGGAAGAAGTTCGCGCAGGTATGGAATGTGGTCTTGCAGTAAAAGGCTATAAAGACATCAAACCACTTGATAAGATTGAAGTGTACGATGTTCAATTGATTAAACGGAGTCTTTAATGGCGGGTAGTCAACGTCTGAAGCGTATGGCGGATACAGTACAGCGTGAGCTGTCAGAACTGATTCGCCAAGAGCTGAAAGATCCACGCTTAGGTGGTCTTGTGACCATCTCTGCAGTGAAGGTGAGCCCAGACTTAGGATATGCGGAAGTGTACGTGACCGTCATGGGACGTGAATTAGGCGATGAGCAAAGCGAAACGGCAAATAAAGAAACCTTGGATGTGTTGAATAAAGCATCAGGCTTCTTGCGCCATGAGTTAAGCCGTCGTATTAAGACACGTATTACCCCGCGTTTGCGTTTTCACTACGATAAAACCAATGCCTATGGTAACTATATGTTTGGTTTGATTGCAGAAGCGGTAAAAGATTTACCTCCTGCAGCACCTAAGCAAGATGAAGAATAAATCAGTGATGATAAAAAATGCCACCTTCGGGTGGCATTTTTTTGTCTATCATGTTTGAGCTTTTGCAATGTAAGCAAGGTTATATCGGATACGATGCTTTTTTTAATGCCTGACTAATATTCTAGACCAAATCATCATGGGACTTTTTTTCATAACGACGTAAATTACGACGTTGGCGTTGCCACGGTAATGGACGGTCTAAGGTTTCAGGCACATTGCCACTCATCGAACGTAAACGTAAATGCAGTGCTGCCTGTGCCATTAAATTGGCAGAAACAGGCGCGGTAATAAACGCAAATAGGGTGATTAATACTTCTGCAAAGCCAAATCGTCCTTCAAATGCCGCATAAATAATGGCTGCAATTAAGAAACTGCCTAGTCCTAAAGTACTGGATTTTGTAGGGGCATGCAGTCGCATAAATAAGTCGGGTAGGCGAACCATGCCAATGCCGCCCACCAACATGAAAAATGCGCCAATAATTAAAAAGAATGACACTAAAATTTCCATGAGTAATTGCATGTTCATTCTCCTTAATCAATCACATGACCACTGGTGAAGTAACGCGCCAGTGCTGCAGTAGACACAAAGCCTAGCATCGCCACCAATAACGCACCTTCAAATAATGAGGTACTGGTCCAATAGATACCCAGAACCACCACCAAGCAGGTCGCATTTAAAAACAAGGTATCCAAGGCCAACAGGCGGTCTACAATTGAAGGGCCAATAATCAGGCGATATAGGCACATAAACATGGACAGCGTAATCGCAACCATGCAGATTCCAAGTGCATAAGGCAGAATCATCATTGCTTTTCTCCTGACTGTGCACCAAAAATTTCAATCAGCGGTTTTTCATAACGATTTTTGATGTCTTGAATATCTACACTTTCATCTGCAGTGTTTAAGGCATGCACCAAAATATCGCCACGGTCTTGGTCAATACCTGCTGTAACCGTGCCTGGTGTGGTGGTAATGATCATCGCCAAAATACTGTTGACCTGTTCGTGTTGTGTTTCGAGAGGGACACGGAACCATTTTGGCTGCATACGGTCTGTTGGGCCAAGTACCAGTTTTGCGACACGAATATTACAAATCATAATATCCCAGACCACCACGAAGAATAAGCGAATGGCTGCAGTCCAGTTGATGTCTGGTGTACGCGCAATAAAGGGCTGGATCAGTTTGGGAATCAAGAGCGCCAAGACCAGTGCCATCAACAGATTCCCTGCAGAAACACTATGCGCCAACATCAGCCAACTCAGTGCCACCAAGACAGATACAAACGGGTGTGGCAGCAGGTTACCCCAAAACGAAGTTTTTGGTCTCGTTTTTTGCATGTTTAGGGCTCCGCAGGTTTGAGTTGAGTATCGCTAGGTTGCTGTGCTTCCTCACGATTTTGCTGTTGAATCTGACGTTGTTTATAGTCAGAAATATGCTCGCCTTCCAAGGTGTTTGGATCAATCACATAGGGAATTAAATGTGCATTGGTGTCAATTGCTTCGCCACCGTACTTGGTTTGAGGTAAGTACAATGGATCATAAGGTTGTACGCTAATCACATTTGCAGCACGGTCTTTTTTCAGAATCAGTGCTTCATAGGCCGCATTATGTTGAATCTGCTGTGCAGTCTTCAGCATATATTGTTGAATTGGATTGGCAAATACCACGTACAGCACTAAACCCGTTAGGAGAAAATAAATGACACGGTCATTACGGGGCGGTGCAATCGCAGGTAGTGCCTGATATTCATAATAGGCTTCAGTTTGCGCATCATCTTCAGGTTTGGTCGCGCGCCAAAATAAAATAAAGCCGACACGGGTGAATGCAATAATACTCAGCAAGCTGACCAAGAGAATAATGCCAATAATCCAGCCTTGATGTGCCATATTGGCGGTGGCTTGCAAAATAAAGACCTTGCCCAAAAAGCCACTAAACGGTGGCAAACCTGCCATCATTAAGGCAATCATGAAGTATGTGATTGCCAGTACTTTGTGTTGCTTCATTTGCGGGGCAATATTGAAGTGATCTTTAAATGCGCCACGTTGTGAGGTAATCCAGCCACACAGCAAATAGAAAGCCGCTGCAATTAAGGTACTGTGTACCAAGTAATACAGTGCAGCTGACCATGCCTGTGTGTTCAGCATCGAAATGGCAATCAGGATCGTACCAATTGAAGACAGCACCATAAAACCGACAAAACGACGTAAGCGCTCTGCACCAATTGCGCCTATGACCCCATACAGTGAGGTAATTAGACCAATCGGCAGTAACCAGTCTTGTAGGATTTTATGGCTCAGCGCATCATCAAATACGGTTCCATTGACCCGCAAAATGGCATACACACCGACTTTGGTCATGATGGTGAATAAGGCTGCCACAGGGGTTGTCGCCACGGCATAGGTTTTAGGTAGCCAGAAACCGACAGGAAGCATGGCGGCTTTAATACCAAACACCACAAATAACAGTAAGCCACCTGCCACCGCAATTTTATGTGCATCAGCATCGAGTAGCGGAATCAGACGCGCCACATCGGTCATATTTAAACTGCCGACACTGCCGTAAATCATCCCTAAACCAATTAGGAACAGGGCAGAGGCTAACAGGTTGATGGTGACGTAATGAATCCCGAGTTGAAAACGTGCTTTGCCCTGACCGTGCAATAACAACACATACGAGGCCAGCAACAAGATTTCAAAGAATACGAACAGGTTAAATAAGTCGCCTGTGAGGAATGCACCGCAAAGTCCCATGAGTAGGAAATGCACCATGGTATGAAAATAGCGACCACGTTCATCCCATTTTTTGCTGGAAAACCACAGTAATGGCAAGGCAAGTGAATAAGTCAGTACCAACATGAGGGCAGACAGTTGATCTAGCACTAAAATAATGCCAAACGGGGCGGCCCATTCGCTCAAATTATAAATAATAATTTGCCCACTGCTGACCTGAATTAAATAGCTGATCGCCGTGATTAAACCGAGCGTGGCAGAAAGATAACTAATGCCACGACGCCATGGCTGACGCCAGTCATGTGAGAGTGAACCAAAGCCCGGATTGCCTAATAGCACTAAAATAAATGCGGTAAAGGTTGGAATCAGGATGCTAAAAATAGGTGAATGCTGTAGCCAAAATTGGAGGAAATCAGTCATTATGGCTCATCCTCACGTGGGTCGAGCAGTGGATGTTCTTCTTTGGCATCGACGTGGTCTGTCCCTGTTTCATAACGGCTACGCAGCGCCAATTGCACAATAAATGCGGTGGTGGCAAAACCAATCACAATTGCGGTTAATACCAAGGCTTGTGGTAATGGGTCGGTGACTTTTGAAGCTTCAGTCAAAATTGCAGGTGCATTGAGCTGAATACGCCCCATGCTGAATAAGAAAATATTGACGGCATAACCAATCATCGCCAAGCCCAAAACCACAGGAAAGGTACGGGCACGTAAAATTAAATAGATTCCTGTCGCGACTAACATTCCAATGGCAGACGCAATTAAAAACTCAATACTAATCATTGCATTACTCCTTTGGAAGTGGGCCAGACATGCCTGAGTGACGTGAGTCGCCCAAGACAGAAATCATCAACATTACCGCACCAACCACCGTGACATACACGCCTACATCAAATAAGGCAGCCGAAGCGAGGTGCATTTCACCAATAATCGGAGGATTGACATAAATATGTGCGCTGGTGAGGAATGGACGTCCCCAGAACCATGCGGCAAGTCCTGTCAGACCTGCAATACTTAAACCCACGCCAATCCAGATTTCGTATAAACGTCCAGATTTAGCTTTGAGCATTTGTTCGGTGTGGTCTTGACCAAGCGCAATGTATTGGATGATCAACGCCATTGCGGTAATTAAGCCCGCAATAAAGCCACCGCCTGGTAAGTTATGACCGCGCAAGAAAATATACAGGCTGACCACAAGGGCGATAGGTAAAATCCATGAGGCGGTAATCCGCAGCATCAACGGTGAAGGATTAAAGCGATAGGTTAAACCTTGGGTCATGATAGTGCCGTGCGCACGCATACCATCCATTAAACACAGCGTACCAATCGCAGCAATGCCCAAGACGGTAATTTCACCAAAGGTATCGAAACCACGGAAGTCCACCAAAATGACGTTGACCACGTTGGTTCCGCCACCGAGTGGAATGGATTGCTGATTAAAGAACCATGAAATTGAATTGTGGTCGCGAGTCATAACCAGCCACGCAATCCAGCCGATACCAATGCCGCCACCAATCGCAATGAAGGCATCTCGCCAACGACGTGAACGGCTAGATTCATACGGGGTCAATTGTGGGAGCAGCGATAGACTCATCAGCAATAAAACAGTGGTGACGACATCAACCGTGATTTGAGTTTGTGCCAAGTCGGGAGCAGACAGTCCGACAAACATCATGGTGACGACCAAGCCAACTGCACCGCTGATTAAGACAGCTTTGATGCGCTCATGGTGGAACCACAGCATCATCCAGCAGGCAGAGAACAGCAATAACCATAAAACAATGGCAATCATAGGCGCATGTGTGAGTTCACGTGTGCCAGTTGTTAATCCCTGATTGAATAATGGTAGCGCGACCATGAATACCGTAAAAGCAATGATCCACACCAAATAGCTTTGCAGTGAACCATTTTCGGTTTTACGTTTGATTTTGCGTGAAACTTGTAGCAAATGTTTTAAGAATAATTCAAACAGCAGTTTGCCTTGGAATTGCCCCAAGTGTGGGTCGAGGTCAATTTCACGGATTTTTCCACCTTTGGCGAGCGAGAAATAGAAGATGATCCCGCCTAGCAGAGCAATCGCACTCATTAATAGGGGTACATTAAAACCATGCCAAATGGCTAAATGTGCACCTTCAAAGTTGAGCAGTTGGGTGCTGGCACGTGTGGTGCTATTGACTATGTGTTCGACCAATAATGCAGGCAAGATACCGACTAAAATACATAAGATCGCCAAGAGTGTTGCTGGTGCACGCATCCCAAAAGGCGGCTCATGTGCATCTTTATTCGGTACATCTTTACCAATTGGGCCATCAAAGAACACGCCATGTACTAGGCGAATAGAATAGGCGACCGCAAAAATACCCGCTAGTGTGGCAACCAACGCAGAGATGAGCATGACAGGGCCTGACAAATTGGCCAGTAGTTCGGTAAAGAACATTTCTTTGGACAAGAAGCCATTGGTCAGTGGTACACCTGCCATTGAAGCTGCGGTGATCATGGTTAAGGTGGCGGTAAACGGTAGCAATTGCCACAAACCACTGAGTTTGCGTAAATCGCGGGTACCTGATTCGTGGTCAATAATTCCCGCAATCATAAACAGCGCAGCTTTAAAGGTGGCATGGTTAATGATGTGGAAGATTGCTGCTGCCACTGCCAGTGGTGAACCAATGCCGAGCAAACACATGATTAGCCCTAAATGGCTGATGGTGGAGTATGCCAATAAACCTTTTAAGTCTTCTTTGAAAATGGCAAAGAAGGCGGCCATACATAGGGTAAACAAGCCAATAAAAGTGACCAAATTATGATACAGCGCTGCCCCAGCAAAAATTGGCAATAGGCGTGCAATTAAGAAAATCCCTGCTTTGACCATTGTGGCTGAATGCAGATAGGCCGATACGGGTGTCGGTGCAGCCATGGCATTCGGAAGCCAGAAATGGAATGGGAATTGCGCACTTTTGGTAAATGCACCCAATAAAATCAGTAATAATGTCGGTACAAATAAATGATGCTGCTGAATTTGCTCAGTCATCATTAAAATTTGATCAATTTGGTAAGTGCCTGTGATTTGTGCTAACAGCACGAAACCACCGAGCATGGCCAGCCCACCCATGCCAGTAATGGTGAGTGCCATGCGTGAGCCGCGTTGTGCAGCTTCATAATTGCTCCAGTAACCCACCAGCAAGAATGAGGAAATACTGGTCAGTTCCCAAAACGTCAGCAGTAAAATTAGGTTATTGGACAGGGAGATGCCCAGCATGGCAGCCATAAACAGCATGAGCAGCACATACAGCTTACTGAGTGAATTTTGAGGGCTTAAATAATAATACGCATAGATGAAAATGAGCGTACCGATGCCCGTAATTAGCAAAGAAAATAACAGACCTAGAGCGTCTAGACGAAAGCTTAAATCAATCCCTAACTGAGGGAGCCAAGACCATGTTTGAATGATCGTTGCGCCATTAAAGACCGCTTTTGCTTGAGTCAGTAGCAGAATAAGGCTGCTGAGACTGACTCCAATTGCCCCTAAAGCCGTTACCCCGCGCGAAAACTGTTTCAGCCACGAGACAAGGGTTGTGCCTAGTACTAACGGTAACAATATAATAATCGGTAGCACACTCATATCCATTGTCGTGAATAGGTTTGAAACCTAAGGATGAATCTTATCTTTCAAGGATTACAGGACAGCAACATGCCATCCAAAAGACTCAATCTTGAAAGCCAATTGGTCGTGCCAGTGGACACGTTGTCTATTGTTTTGACCAGCATATTGGTTGCAGCATGGGTCAGAAACAGCCTATGCAAAAATCAATTTTGCCTTGCCGCATGACCTTAGACAGCAAAATATGCTCATCTTTCGCTGTATGAAGCAGCAAACTGGGTTGTGCTTGGTTTTGGCTAATGCTGTGCTTAAAAATCTGTTAGATGCATCCGTTCAATAAGAAAATAGTCAGGCTATTTTCTTATTTGATGTCACACCTGCTGCATTTTAGTTTACAGCACTCACCGTGTATGAAAAGGTCGATAGACACGATTCAAAATATAAAAAAGTTGTATTGCGCAACTTAAAAAACTACAGCAAAATCGGATTTTACTATAAAAGTTTAAAATTAATCTGATTTTATTACATGAATAAAACAACATCAATTTTTTCTGCATACAGCGAAGTCATTATATACCCGATGGTACAGACCCGAAGCATCTTGCCCTGAATTTTATTGAAATATTCTGCTTAACCTTAAATTTTGTACAAAATAAATGGTCATGCTCTGCATCAAGCTGGAGTTTTAGCTTAGATTGAGTCAGGTAGCTGATCAGTTGTTGCTTGGCTATCTTCATTTTGCAAACGACGTAGCAGTTCCTGTTTTTGCTCTGGACTGCAATGGTTTTGAATCTGCTGCCAAATTTCACTGGTTATTTGTGCTTCAGTTTTTATTTCTTGTAGCGAGTTATCTTCTGAAACGCTGGTTTCCAGTAAATCTGCATAAATTTGTGCAAACTGTGGCTGTAGGCTTTGCCAATGAATAGTGTTTAATTGTTTGTGTTCCAGTTTTAGGCACTGAAAGCGTTCAGCCTGTTCTAAAAGTTCGCTACGGTTACCTGTGGCAATAATTTGCAAGCGTGGGAAAGCTTGATGCAAACGCATCAAAATTTGTGCAGCATGTGATTGATCCAGTTGATGGTCAATCTGATCAATCAATAAAATGCCGTCACCTTCTGTACACGGATAAAGGCTGTTCGGATTGAGTAGACATAAACGCCGTACAATATCCCCAACTAATGCAATCCAGTTGCGCTGACTGTTCGATAGTTGTTGATACAATAATTCTTTGCCCTGACAACGCACCATGAGTTGTAGCTTTGGCAAATATTGCAGATAAATATCTTCAATTTCAGGCAGTACAATTTGTAAGGCATCTTTGAGTGCTTGCAAACTGGGCGCATGCATTTGTGAGTAAGCATGTAATAGTGACTGATTTAGTGCCTGTGGCAACTCACTTTGCTGTTGCTGATACAACTTGTGTAGCAATTGCGCACTTTGGGCATTTTCAATATCAGAAATTTCCCGTAACCACTCAAAAAAACGGCTAAAGGTGGTGAAAGGAATCGCTGCAATTTCGTAGGCATGCCCAGGCTGTAAAATCAGTGGGTTATTTTTATTGAGTAAATTGACTTCATTTACAAAGCGTTCCGCAGGGTAGTAGGCAATCAGCGGTAAACCTTGCATTGGGTCATGTCGAATAGCATGCTGATAGAGCTGCACCATTTTTTCCAGTTTAGCGGTTTCTACTTTGCTCACCCCAACAGCATTGCTGTTCAGGGTTTTATAGAGTTGCCAGTCACAGTGTTGAGTATTTTCAATTTGTGTGTTGCTTGATTCTGCTAGGCTGCCAATTTCTGCTGGAATCTCCACACACACATCAATTTTTGCTTGTAAGCGCGTTTGCATAATATCTTGATCTTGCATGACCAAACCCGCAGTGCGTAAATCTTTATAACGTGCAGCAAACCAAGTCAGTGCCTGATAACTAAAGCGTAATAGCGAAGTCTTCCCCGCACTTTGGTCTCCTAAAATAAGGGTGATGGGAAGATCGTGATAATTCAGTTCAAGTTTTAAGTCAGCAAAATGGGTGATGTGTCTGAAATGAACCGATGTAATTTTCATAGCGCACCTGCTGCAGTTACCCCACCGCTTTGCGTAACGATGTCGGCATTTTTATTTTCAGTTGTTGTACCAAATCGTAAATATGATGAATATTTAAACTTACTTTAGCACGTGTGCAGGCCACGTACAGTAATCTTAACTCTTCATCACTAATTTTATGTTCTTTGTCATTCAGCTTAAACTGGTAGTCATCTTCAATATGTACCCGATTCCATTCCAGACCTTTGGCTTTATGTGCTGTCGAAATAATATAGTCAGCTTGGTCAATCGGGGTAATTTTAGCCAGTGCCCGTTTGAGTGGGTCGGTTCCGTGATCATCCACTAGTTTTACCAAGGGTTTGATGTCACTGCCATCGTTGGTTTCGCAATATTCATGGACATCATGCCATGAGTTAAACCAAGCCAGTTCAGGCACATCAGTCACACGTTTGCCTTGTTTTAGCATTGCAGCAGCATCAACAAAACGGTTTAAACGCACATGGTCAGCCTGTAAACTGACTTTATCGCCATGCACCAAACCTGCCAGTAACAATTCCATAGCACGGGCATTGGTGCGGCATAAAATTGCATCACGCATTTTGGTGTGTGGCTTGTTCACTACTTTTGAGTGTAGTTGCGGATTACCAAGCAAAGGCACGGTTTCATTCAGTCCGCCTAAAATGGCATTGGCCGTCAGCGCAATTTCTTCACCAAAACGGAAAGATGTGGTCAGGCGTGATTCAGGCAAGGGCAGTTGTTGCATGGCATTGACTGCACCACGCCATGCGTAAATTTGCTGGTGTGCATCGCCCACATAAATTACCTGCGTATTGCGTTGCTTGAGTAAAATACCCAACATGAGCGGGTCAGCATCTTGCGCTTCATCAAACAGCACATAATCGGCAGGAATGTTCGGTTCAGACAAAGCCCAAAGTTTGAGGTAAATATCGTGCCCAATACCAGCCTGATGATTGGGGTCAATCGACTCCAGCCAACGCCGCTCTACCGCAGGGTAAAGATGTTTTTGTAAAGTGTCGATGTCGTCTGGGTGCAACCAACTAGGTGCTTGTAAATGCCGTGGGGCAGGGTATTGTGAACTGGTCGAGCAGAAATAACTGACTGCATTTGCGACCAAGCTTGCTAATCGACTTGGCATCAGCACATATTTTTCATAACGTCCGCCCATCATCCGTCTAAGGGTAATTGGCTCTAAACGGTACTCTTTTGCAATAAAGCTAGGGCTTAAGCGTGGCAGACGTAATTTGTCGGTGACTCCACGTGGAACGCTGCGGTAAGCAAGCGAGTGGAAAGTGCGACAATCGACCTGACGATGAAATTTACTTTGTGCTTCTGCGGCAATGGCTTTGTTAAATGCCAAGTACATGCCACGCCGTTCTGGCATGGCATCACTGATCATTTGTAAGGTCGTGGTTTTACCTGTACCTGCATAGGCAATCACTTTAAAAGATTTGCCCAGACGTGCATTATCTATAGCAGTGGCTTGCTCATAGGTCGGGCGAGGCTTGGTGATTACAGACACAGATCAGGGTTGGCTTTTCGCGTTAATGGCTACGGTTGGCTTTTTCAACCAAGCCTGATAAACCTTGACGACGAGCCAATTCATTCAGTACCACTTGCGGTTCAATATCGAAATAACCCAACATGACAATGCTGTGGAACCATAAATCGGCCACTTCATAAATCAGGTCATTTTTGTTGTTGGCATTGGCTTCGGTGTTGAAATCTTTGGCGGCAATAATTGCTTCCACGGTTTCTTCACCGACTTTTTCCAAAATTTTATTCAAGCCTTTATGGTATAGCTTGGCTACATAAGATGAGTCAGGATTAGCGGTTTTGCGCTCGCTCATCATTTGCCCTAAATAAGCCAAAACTTCAACCTGTTCAGCTTGTGCCTTTGATTGGCTCATGGCTAAGGTGTGAGCATTGGCGGCTTGTTCACCATAAATTTGATTCGGGTCTTTCAGCTGTGCATCTACAATTTCCCAACCATTGGCGGTGAGTTTGCGATAGAAACAAGATTCACGCCCTGTGTGGCAAGCAATTCCACCATGTTGTTCAATTTGCAGGATAATCACATCGGCATCGCAGTCCAGACGAATCTCGTGCACAGTTTGAAAGTGTCCAGATTCTTCACCCTTGTGCCACAATTTATTGCGTGAACGTGAAAAATACACCGCCTGATTTTTTTCGGCAGTCAGTGCCAAGGCTTCACGGTTCATCCACGCCACCATCAACACACGTCCTGTTTGATGATGCTGTGCAATGGCAGGCACTAATCCTTGTTCGTTAAATTTTACTTCATCGAGCCATTGCAAGTTATTCATGAGTTGTTCACCAAAATTAATTTAAATTGTATGGACGCTATTTTCTGAGCGCACGATTTTGCATCGTCCCTATAGTCTACGTGATTCAAGACAATTTACCTAAATTATCTTGCCAGATTTGTACTGTCAAAGCGTTTGCATAAATTGAGGGAAGTTTTGTTTTTCCACCATTTCCAGAAATTCATCGCCCAAACGCTGACTTTCTGCCACCGATTGTTTCCATAAGCGAATGCGCTGTGCCTGATCTAAACCTTTTAAGGTGAAGTCTTTACGATCGGGCAAACGGCCTAAAGGCAAGCTGCTTAAATATTCTGCCGAAGGTGATAGCAAGAGTGTCCGGGCCTGATTTTCAGGATTGGCTTTACGATGCTTCAACATTTTATCAAACCAGCCAGGGGTAATGCTGTCGGTAAAGTGTGGGTACAGCACAATGCCCTGACTTTGGTAAGGTAAATCTAGATGGTAGTCAATTAAGCCACCATCCCGATAACTGCCCACGGGCGCATCAGGAATGTCACGAATAGCAGACATCACCCCGGGAATAGACGCTGAGGCGAGCAGCCACGGTGCGACATTCTGCTCATTCAGGGCTTGGTAATGGGTGACAAAATCATCCTCTACCATAAACTGCTGACCTTGCGCAGGTTGGCTGATGACGCGTTGCATAAATAAGCGGTTATGTTTGCGCGCAATGGCATTGCTACCAATAATTCCAGCCACAGATGCTAGCAAAGGCAAGGCTTGGTCACTTTGGAAAATATGTTGAGCTTTGACGGAAATGACCGTGAGGTGATAGTCAGGATGCTGAATCAGTTGTTGTTGCTGTCCCTGAATCAGTTCAAACAGCATATTTTGACAAATCTCAGCGACTTCTTGGCGCGACATTTTTTTATGAAAATACAAGTTGGTATATAAATCGGACAGGCGTTCAGTGCCTTGTTTTGCGCCCCACGCCAAAATACTGGCAAAGCGCCAACTGCCAATTGAAGAACCGACCACAGTACGACGCTTTGGGGCTTGGGCAAAAAACTCGCCAAAAATAGCTTGGTCTAAGCCTTGAATGCCAATACCTTTGGGGCCGCCTGCTGCACCTGGAATAATATCGACGTGTTGGGCATGTAAGCCTTCTTGTTCAATCAGTTGGCGTGCCAGATGTCCTGCGCGAATACTGAGTGCAGGGGCACGTTTATGCAAAAGCTGAGTCATGCTTGATCTATAACGCTACAAATGTGCATTAATTGTAGGCGTGGTGATTTTTGCAACAATGGCGAGAGGCATCATTTGGTGACTGATGAGTCATGCGGTAGTTTTTAGGATGAGTTAGAGAAAATCAGCGTGATAAAAAAGCCTGCTTTAAAACAGGCTTTCTAATTTTTTTATCGTCTAATCAGTTTGTTATCAAGCAATGTGGCTTTATTTAGCTATACGCCAAATCGCCAAGAAACTTGCCAACGCGATTAAAACAATAGAGACATACCACGGTGCAATAATCGCAATGGAGAGGAAAATGGCCATAATGCTGCCAAAAATCCAGCTGCGTTTTTGCTGATGTTCCATTTGTAGACGCATGCTTTGTAATTCATGCAATTGTTTGGAATGCCAAGCCGATTGGTTTTTTAAACCATTTAAACTGTCAATCATTAAACTTGGTAAGTCTTGCGCACCCAGTAACAGGTCGGGAATTTGCTGCCCAATTTCTTTGACATTTTTGACTGGATTCATATTGGCTTTAATCCAATCCGTTAAAATTGGTTTTGCCAGTTTCCAGATATCCAGTTCTGGATATAAGTCTGTGCCCAAGCCTTCAACATGCACCAATGTTTTCAGGAGTAGCATCAATTGCGGTGGAATTTCCAAATGGAAACGACGTGCAATATCCATGACCTGAATCAGAATGCCTGCAAAGTCCAATTCGTGCATCGGTTTAGACACCATTGGCCCGACAGTACGGCGCATTTCACGGGCGAGAGCATCTTGATCTGTGCCCGGTGGAATCCAGCCAGCTTGGTGTACCACTTGAATCAGCTGCATAAAGTTGCTGTTCATCACCGCCAGCAACATACGTGCTACGGTCATTTGGTCATGCTTGGACAGCTCGCCCATAATCGCACAATCTAGCGCAATAAAACGCGGATTATTCGGATTGATGGTTTCCACGAAGACGTTGCCAGGGTGCATATCGGCATGGAAAAAGTTGTCACGGAACACTTGGGTAAAGAAAATTGTGAGGCCTTTTTCTGCCAAATCGGCACGATTCATCCCCAAACGATCAAAGGTTGCCGTGTCGGAAATTGGCACACCTGTAATGCGCTCTGCCACCATCACATCTTTACTGTCCATATAGACTTCAGGCACGTACATCATGCTTGAGCCTGTAAAGTAGTGACGCATGCGGCGGGTGTTATCCGCTTCTAAGGTCAAATCCAGTTCGTTGAGAATAATTTGACGATAGTCCTGAATAATTTCAGATAAATGTAGAGCGCGTGCCGCTTCCAGACGTTTTTCCAGTGCTGCACCGAGCCATTCCAGAATTTCAAAATCTTGTAGAATTTGCTGGCGAATATCGGGACGGGTGACTTTAACGACGACTTCACGACCATCATGCAAGGCAGCGGTATGGACTTGCGCAATGGAGGCTGCTGCTAAAGGTTGCTCATCAAAACGGGCAAACAGGGTGTTGATGTCTGCCTTGAGCGATTGCTGAATTCGCATTTGTGCCACGTCAGAACCGAATGGTTTGACACGGTCTTGTAGCAACACCAATTGCTGTAAAACTTCAGGCGGAATCAGGTCACGACGCGTAGACAGCAATTGCCCAAGTTTAATTGCCAATGGTCCCATTTCTTCTAAAGCTTCTTTGAGCTTCAGCGGGTTTTTACGTTCTTTACTTGACCAAGCCGCAGGGTGCATGCGAATAAAACTGAGCGCATGACGTGCCTTTTCTGGTAGTTCTTCCGCAGGAAACAACGTGTCGAGTCTATAGTGCGCGGCAATGCGCCAAAGTTCGAGTAAACGTGAAACGTGCGGAATCATAAAGACTTATTCCCTAGGGTTGAGTGGAGTTTAAGGTGTCAGAAGCGGTATCTGGCTGTGCATCAAGCTGCGCTTGTAGCTGTTGAATTTTGGCTTCGGCGCGGTCTAAATTTTGTTGAAAAATGCGCGTATCTTGTTGTAAGTCATCCATTTGCCAGCGTGGGGCAAATAAACCACTGTCTTCTTTTAGGGCATCTTCAGCAAAGAACAAATGGCTGTGTAGACTGCGTTTTAAATGCTTGGGTGCAAGCTGAATTTTGCCAACTTCATGAGCCAAAGCAGGACCAATCCAAGGGCTTAAATGTGCGGCCAAGTCTAGTTCAGCCTGCTGCATAATGCGCTGAATATCTTGTAAAAGATGATAGTCACCTTGTAGGGGAATATTGCCCACTTCATCGGATAGCAACAGTTTAAGCAATTGCACCACATTTTTAACATGCAAAGTGGCCGTTGCGGGGCTGATATTTTGCGCTTGATCAAACCTTGCGAAGCTAGAGCGCTTCTCATGCTCAAAAATAGAAGGCTGCTCGCTGTGACCTGTTGCAGTAGGTTCTAAACGAACTTTGTTGTCATCAAAAAAGACATCTACAGAAAGCTGTGGCGAATCGAGCACCACACGCAACATTTTGCCGTGTAGTTGGTTGAGCTGGATGCGAGTAATCGCATCCAAATCAATAACATGATGAATCAGTTTCTCAACTGCACCAAGGGCGAGAATTGACCACATTGCGGTACGCCTTAGAGTTTAAAACCACGGTGAACGGCAACAATACCACCAGTCAGGTTGTGGTAATCACAGTTTTGGAAGCCTGCCTGTTCCATCATGCCTTTTAAAGTGCGTTGATCTGGGTGCATACGAATAGATTCAGCCAAGTATTTGTAGCTTTCTGAGTCGTTTGCGACAATTTTACCCATCAATGGCAATGCTGTGAATGAATATAAATCGTAGAGTTTTGAGAACGGTTCAAATACTGGTTTTGAAAATTCTAAAATCAATAAACGACCACCCGGCTTGAGTACGCGGTACATCGCTGCCAAAGCTGCATCTTTATCGGTCACGTTACGTAAACCAAATGAAATAGTCAGTAAGTCAAAGCTGTTGTCTTCAAATGGTTCTAAAGTTTCGGCATTGGCCAGTACGAAATCGACATTGGTACAGCCTGCATCAATGAGACGGTCACGCCCAACATTCAGCATAGATTCGTTAATATCTGACAGTACCACATGACCTGTAGGGCCAACTTCACGGCTAAACACTTTAGCTAAGTCACCTGTGCCACCCGCAATATCCAGTACACGCTGACCACGACGTACACCTGACATATTAATCGCAAAGCGTTTCCATAAGCGGTGAATACCAAATGACATTAAGTCGTTCATAATGTCGTATTTGCTTGCAACCGAGTGGAAGACTTCTGCGACTTTCTGGGCTTTATCTTCACTGCTGACGGTTTGGTAGCCGAAGTGTGTGGTTGCACCGACATTGCCTGTGTTGGCACCGCGCGGCAAATTATATTTTGGCACTGAACCCGTAACAGGTGTATCCGTTAATTTTTGTTCTAAAGATTGTTGCTGACCTTGTGGAGCGCCTTGCGGTAGAGGTTCGGTTAAGAATGGACTCACTTTGTCTGTTGGTTGTGCCGACTCGGGAGTAGCGGTAGGCGTTTGATTTTCATTCGACATTGGAGTCACTCCTCAGGATAAAAAGGCTTAAGGCTGCAGTGTATGCATGATGACAGATTCTAAGCACTTGTACAGTAATCATCATGCAATTGTTATGAATAATATACAGAAAAAACCAAAGATAGCGTAAGTGTGCTGAATAAGTGTTGGTTATTTCACACATTGGGATTATGAAAATGGATGTAAATCACCTGCATGTACTTTGGCAATAATTTCCCGTTCTGTGGTAGTAAATTGCTTCACAAATTTCTCTGCAGACTTTAATGGTTTCATGGCTAAAAAGCCATCTTGCATAAACTCATACATAATTTGAAAACTGTATTTTTGCGCCGCGCCTTTACACATTTTAAAAGCGGTATAGACCACAAAAGAGCGCATATATTTATCTAGGTTTTTACCCAGTTCATCCAACATATTTAATTGTTTTAAGCGTGCTTCGCCCTGATCGAGCTTTAAATAAGTCAGACGCATCATCTCATCATTTAAAGGCATATTTTCAGGATAGTCCTGTAGCAATTGTATCGCGACTTGTTCATCTAACTGCACTGCTAAAATCGCCAGACTTACCCCAGAAGTCCCTGTTTTTATTGCATTTTCAGGGATGATTTTTTCAGCTTTGTGTGCATATTTCAGTAGGCGAGCAATTTGACCTGCCAAAGCGTCAAAATCTGGACCGCCATATAAGCGGTTTAAAAAATATTCAGCCATCAAGACATTGTGCTTTTCGGCAAACTGTGTGGCATGGGTGCGTTGCATACGCTGTTTTTGCCATGCTTGAACATCTTGTAAGCGTTGAAAAAGCATAGGATTTTTATGATATTTAAATTGATAATACAGTTCTAACAGCTCATCTAAAGCAGCAAGTTTAGACATAGGGTGTCTCATTATTGAGTTGAATGGGCAAATCTTAATGTGAGTTTGATCTCGTCGCTATGACAAATTACACAGAATTCCAAACGGCAAAGGTCAGTGTGTGAGATTAATCTACAAAAATACGCGAAAAGTTGTTAAAAAATGGGTCGATATTCGTATACTGATCAAAGTCTGTCGCTCATTCTAATATCGTAAATATAGACGAATGATCAGCAGAGCTTAAATAACACAATAATAGGGTAGATGATGTCACAAGCACATACTGAATTTAAACTCATGGAAGAAGAACAACTTTCAGTCGAGCTAATTGAAGCCCAATATGCTTTAAAAAATACCAAAGGTGAAAAAAATGCCAAAAGTTTGCTGATTTTAGTGAGCGGCATTGAATTGGCGGGGAAAGGAGAGTCGGTCAAACAACTTAGGGAATGGGTCGATCCGCGTTATTTAAGGGTAAAAGCCGATGCGCCACACCCGTTTAATCCCAAACAGACACTTTGGCAGCCTTATGCACGTTTTATTCCTGCCGAAGGTCAAATTATGGTGATGTTTGGCAATTGGTATAGTGACTTATTAAGCACAGCCATGCATGTGTCTAAACAAATTGATGACACCATGTTTGATAACTATGTCGAAAAAATGCGTGCCTATGAAGAAGACTTAAAAAATAACCATGTGGATGTCATTAAAATCTGGTTCGATTTATCGTGGAAATCACTACAAAAACGACTAGATGATATGGAACCGAGCGAAGTGCATTGGCATAAATTGCACGGCTTGGATTGGCGCAATAAAAAGCAATATGACAGCTTGCAAAAGCTGCGCCAACGCTTTACCGATGACTGGATTATGATTGATTGCGAAGATGAAACCATCCGCGATCAACAATTTGCACAGCATATTTTACGTGCTTTAGAGCATTGTCCTGTGCATCCGACCAGTTCGGGCATCACTTGGCAAGCTGCAGAAATTCCAGAAGTTTTGCTTAATCCTGTATCTGAATCGGTCAATGAGGATGACTATAAAGCAGAGTTAAAGAAACTCACGAAAAAAGTGGCAGATGCACTGCGTTTAGATAACCGTAATGTCAGCATTGTTTTTGAAGGAATGGACGCAGCAGGCAAAGGCGGCGCGATTAAACGGATTGTAAAAAAACTGGATCCGCGTGAATACGAAATTTACACCATTAGTGCACCTGAAGCCTTTGAAATCAGTCGTCCTTATTTGTGGCGTTTTTGGACGAAAATTCTGCCTGAAGAAAAAATCAATATTTTTGACCGTTCTTGGTATGGGCGGGTATTGGTAGAACGTGTAGAAGGTTTGATTAGCCCACTGGAATGGCAGCGTTCTTATGACGAAATCAACCGTTTTGAAAAAGACTTAAATGATCATCAAACTGTCGTCATCAAATTTTGGTTAGCCATTAGTAAAGATGAGCAGGAGCTGCGTTTTAAAGCACGTCAGGAAACCGCACATAAGCGTTTTAAAATTACAGATGAAGACTGGCGCAACCGTAGCCGTTGGGATGATTATTTGGTGGCAGCGGCAGATATGCTGCAACGTACCAGTACCGAATATGCACCGTGGCACATCATTCCGAGTAATGACAAAAATGCAGCACGTTTGGAAATTTTAAGAACCATCTTGAAACAACTCAAGGCAGAATAATCTGCCTCGAGGATGCAAAGACTGCGTGTTAAGTTAGCTGAATTTGAGCCTGTTTAGTTTAAAAATTAAGCATTCACAACTTTGGCTTGTTTAAGCTGAATGCTTTTTGCCAGTTTATAGCTTTCTTCAACATGCGTTTCGGCAATTTTTTTCATAATAAAATAACCCAAACCTGCTGCCACCATTTGTCCACCCAATGGAATAAACTTGGTGACTTGTTTGGTGATGTACTTGGCTGCGACATTATTCAGGGATTTTTTTACTGCAGTACGCGCCACGACTAAGCCTGAAAATTCCACACCGCGTTTACGCAATTCGCTCCAGTGGACTTTTCGGGTTTCAGGATCATACACGCTGACTTGCTCAGGAGATAAGCCAAAACGTGCATTAATTTCTGGAATCAGTTGCGACAAGATGCCCACATCAATGACAACGTCTAAGAACGGCACAGGAATGATGGCTGCACCTGCAGAAAAATAGGCACGTTTTTTGACCAGTTCTAGGCATTCTGCACGAATCATTTCCAAGTCTAGGCTTGGATCAATACTGTCTGGAATTGTCTCTCTTTTTATCATAAGTACAACCTTAAAATGGCGGATAATCGTATGCTGTTTGGTAAATTAAACCACTTTATTCAAAGCACTTTTTGAATAAAGTAGGCAATAAAAGTATGCTTGTAAAGTGTCATACACCGTTGTAAGTGTATAGCCAATAATCTTTATTCTTTTGTTGTGCTTGAGGCAAATGATAGATCAACGGCCTTCTAGTACATTTAATACATTCTTATTCAAAATAAATTAAAGGATACCTTATGGCGATTCATGTCATACAAAGCCAACGTATAGAAGTTTTAGTCAATGAAATGCTGAAAACCATACGTCAACCGACATCGAATCCGCTTCAGGTGCTACAAACCCAGCATTTTATTGTGCCTTCAGTGGCAGTAGAAAAGTGGCTGACGGAAAAAATAGCCGAGCAAAAAGGCATTAGTGCCAATACTGAATTTCATCATCGTATTCGTGCCTTTCAATGGGCCGCTTATCAGGCAGTTTTAGACGATAAAGATCGGGTGCGTCAGGCAAATATTCCGCGTATTGTGATGCAATGGCGTGTGTTTTATGACTTACAACCGTGGATACAACACGAACAAAACCCACTTCCTGCCGAGCATGCTTTACATCGTTTGATTCAGCGAATTTATGACAGCGCAGAGCAATTGTCACAGGGTTTAGAAAAGCAGCTCAAAAAGCAAAACATGCTGTATTGGGTGGCAGATAAAGTTTCACGTTTATTTAGCAATTACATGGTTTATCGTGGTTTTTGCCAAAAAGGCTGCGAGGGTGTCTGCCAATGTCAAAGCAATTGGTTAGCGGTTTGGGGACAGCAGAAACGCCTGAACTTAAAGCAGCAAATTTATATCCCTAAAAACTTTGAGAGCGAAGAAGAAAAACAAGCGGCATTGGAAATAGCCGCATTTACTCAAGAGCAAGCCGAAGAATTAGAGCAATGGCAAAGTTGGTTGTGGTTGCATATTTTTCATGCAGATTTTGAAAAAATGCAGGAGATTGATCTGCAATTTTGGCAAGCTTTGGGCGAGCCTGAAAATCCAAATTCGTGTATTAACAAATTACCCAAACAGTTGGTGATTTTTACCTTATTGGATTTGCCGCCAAGTCAGTTGCTGTTTATCCGCCGTTTGGCGCAGTATATGGATATTTTTATTCTGCATTACAACCCATCGCAAGAATATTGGGCAGACATGGTCGATCCTAAGTGGAAATTAAACATGGATGCGCGAATCAAAAGTCGTTTTATTCGTGAGATGGAAAGTCAAAATAAAACCGTAAGTGATGATGATATTGCTGCATATATCAAAAAATATAATGGCGAATTTAATGCCGATATGCGCGAGTCACATCATCCTTTGCTGACACGCTTTGGTAAACAGGCACGTGATCACTTTTCTTTATTGGCGGCGTTGTCAAGTGGTGATGAAGGCGAGTGGTATGATCTTTTCCCTGAAGAAGAGCCGCAGCATTTACTGGGTAAAATTCAATCGGATGTATTGAATTTGGTTGAGCCAGTCGCGCAGGCGTATGACTTAGATCCTGCCGATGAGTCATTGCAAATTCATGTGTGTCATTCAAGTTTACGTCAGCTTGAGGTACTCAAAGATCGTTTAATTGCATGGCTAGGACAAGATGACAGCCGCCAAGCCAGTGATATTTTGGTATTGAGTCCGAAACTCAAAGAACAAGAGTCTTTAATTCGCAGCGTATTTGCTGCACCGCCAAGTGAGCGTGATCTCTATCAGAAAGGACAACAAAAAGCACAGCAGAATCAAGCTACTTTAGGGCATCAACTCAGTCAAGATAGTGTGTATTTGCCTATTCAAATTGCAGGCATCAGCTCTTTAGACATTCATAATGCTTGGCGTGCGGTGGTTGGGCGTATAGCGCTAGTACAAGGACGTTTTAGCTTTGAGGAGTTTGGCGACTGGTTGAGTTTGGCTGCCACACAACAGCGTTATGCCTTGAATTTAAACAACATTGAGCGCATGAATGAGTTGTTGGCCAATGCAGGTTTTAAACGTGGTTTAGATGCCGAGCATTTAAAACGCAGCCTGAGTGCAGATGATCAAGATTATCGGTTCAGCTTAAAGTTTGCTTTAGATCGTTTGGCTTTGGGCGTTGCAGTGCCAGAGCATTGCGTGGTTCAGCACACTTTAAGTTATGCCGATGTGCAAAGTAGCGATTTTGAATTGATTTTTAAACTGGTTCAAATTTATCAGGATTTTGCACAGCGCCGTGATTGGCTAATTCAGCATGAATTGGGGCAAGCCAAAACGGTGGAATATTGGCTTAAACAACTGATGCAAGACCTGAGTGAGTTTCAGGATGCAGGAGTAGATGTGTTGGCATCGGTGTTTAGTTTGGTGCAAAAACATGACCGTATGCTGACCTTAGCCAGTTATTTTGATGTGCAGTCGGGTCAAGATTTGCGTCATTTAAGCTTACCGCTGGATTATATTCTGCAAGAAATTTCAGCCCAGCTCGAAACCCAACTCGAACAAGCCAGTCCATCGGGCGCCATTACCTTTAGCCAAATTGGTGCAATTCGTCCACTGCCGTATAAGCTGATTGTGATGCTGAATTTGGACAATGGCGTGTTCCCAAGTCGTGACCAGCAATTGGCTTTTGATTTGATGCAATTATTAAAACCACAACTGGGAGATCGTTCACGCATTGAGGATGATCAAGGGGCATTTTTAGATAGTTTATTGTTGGCGCAAGACAGTGTTTGGTTATTTTATAACGGTTTTGATGTCAGCGATGGTGAGGTACGTGATCCATCCGTGCTGGTGCAGGAATTTGTGCAGCATTTGGAGTTGATTGTGAAACATCCCGATGAAGCTAGCGATTCACGCTTAAATTTGAATGGTGTCGAGATTCCCGCACAATTGAAATCTCTTTATCACTTACATAGTTTGCAACCTTTTGATCAACTGCGTTTTGCCGAAAGCCGTGAAGTTCGCTTTAAAGATCAATGGTATCGGGTTGCCAAACAAATGCAGCAAGAAACCACACCACGCGAAGCATGGTTTGGTGAATATCCATTATTGCCACAAGACGTGGTGGTACTCGACAGTATGCAATGGATTCGAGATGTATGTTTCCCTGCACGTGCCTATTTAAAAGCGATTGGAGTCGAAAATTTACAATCCGACACTGCTGCAATGAACCATGAGCCACTGATTTTAAATGGCTTGGAAAAATATAGTGTGCGTGATTTTTTACTGCAACATGGCGAGCAAGATGCAGAAAGCTTGTTGCAAGATACTTTACCTGTGGGCAAAACTTTAAATGCCACGTTTAAAACGGGACTGCAAGAACAGCAATATTTACGTGACATACTGCAGCAGTTTGCAGATGAGGCAACCGCAACAACGCAACAGCTTTGGAAAATGAATCCGCATCTGCATATCCGTATTCAAGTGCCTGAACAGCCGACAAAGCTTTGGTGTAGCGTGGTGGCAGCGAGTGCCAGACCAAAAAAATATGCCGAAGTATGGTTGGAATATCTGTTCTGGGTGGCTTATCAGAACACAGAACAGCAAGATTTAGAGCGGATTGTGGTGTGTAAAGATGCGGTGATTCATTTTGCCAATATCCATGCACAGCAAGCACACGAGTATTTAGCCCAGTGGTTTGAGTTCTGGAAACACGCACAGCAATATCCTGTGTTATTGCCTGCGGCTTTGGTTTTAAAAATGAAAGATAAAAAAGAATTTGAAATTCAGTGGGATGAAGCTCAGTCCGATCAAGTTTTGAATATGGAAAGCTTCGTAAAACATTGGCATGACGGTGCTAGGAGGAGCTTTATTGATGAAAGTGAGAAAAATCATCCAGACTGGTCATTTATTTTTCAAGACAGTGAAACTGAACCGTTGTTGATTGAGGCATTTCAGCAATATAGCCATCGACTGTATCAGCCCATCATTGAAAATTATGAATCTGCGAAAAATCTTCAAAAACAAGGGGAATCTGCGTGAACTCATCTAGCCCATTCCCAATTTGTTATGACCCAATTCAAGAGATGCAATTTAAAGGCTTGCATTGGATTGAAGCATCGGCAGGTACAGGAAAAACCTATACTTTATCTAGTTTGATGGTGCGGATTTTCCTGAAAGATTATTTGCCTAATCAGGTGATTGCGACCACATTTACCCGTGCCGCAGCAGCCGAGCTAAAAAGTCGTATTCGTGCACGTTTGCTTGAAACCCAACAATATATCGATCAGTGTTTAAACCAGTCTTTAGATCAGCGTGCCCTTGCAGAGAAAATTACACAACTACAAGACCCTTTACTCAAACATATTTTGCAGAAATATCGTTTAAAACTGGACTATGCCAGTTCACGTTTGAAGTTGGTGATTGCACAACTCGATGAATTATTTGTCGGAACGCTGGATAGCTTTAGCCAAAAATTATTGCGTGAATTTTCCTTTGAAAGTGGCAAAATTGAGCGCGCCAATATTACTGACCAAGCATCGGTCTATACCGAACAATTGGTGCATGATGTGCTGCGTGAATGGATTCAGGCACAGCCTCAGCATGTTGTGGACTATATGCTGTTATGTGGGCGGTTGAAATCTGCAGCCGATTATGAGGGGTTGGTCAATACCAGTTTGAATTTTGCATCGGCAGAGATTCAGGGCATAGATCAGGCACAGTTGGAGGTTCAGGATTTAGCAGAGGCGTTGCAGAATTTAGCCAGTATCAACATCACGCAAATTGAAGAATTAAAAGAATATTATGATGGTGAATATAGTTTTAATTTTTCCCATTATGTCGCGGGGAGTGACAAGAAGGGGTTGCAGCCACTATTTACAGAAGCTTTGCCAAAACTGATTGAAAAAATTAAGCATAATCCTTTAGAACATTATTTTAATTCACACCTTGCTGAATTGTTTAATGCGGTCTTTGCACTATATTTGAATCAAGACGGTAAGCTCAGAAAATCTATTTTTAACAAAGCGAAAGCGCCATGTACGCAAGAGGTGCAAGATGCTTTTTTTGATCATCCTGTAATCCGAAAAATTAAAGCAGTTGTGGATGCCAAACTTAATTTTGAGCGTCAAATTGAATTGGTGGATACCAATTTAAAATTCTATTTGGTACAACACGTCAAGCAGCGTTTACCGCAACTTTTACAGCAAAAAGGGGAAACCACTTTTGCCCAACAAATTCGCAGCTTAGCCGAAGCGTTGCAGGGCGAACGTGGGCAGCGTTTTGCGCAGTTTGTGCATACCCGTTATCCACTGATTTTGGTGGATGAGTTTCAGGATACTAACCAAGATCAAGACGACATGCTGGCGCAAATTTGGCGTAATCCGAAGTGGTATGCGCGCGGTTGCATGATTATGGTGGGCGATCCTAAGCAGGCGATTTATGGTTTTCGCGGTGGCGATATGCTGACCTATAACAATGCCCGTGATGACGTGCTGAAAAAGCAAGGTCGCATTTATTCACTCAGACAAAATCATCGTTCAGTGAAAGAGTTGGTCTGTGTGGTGGATGAGTTATTTCAACGCCAACCCGCTTTTGGTGAGAAAGTGATTTATGAACCTGTCATTGCAGGTTCACGTCCTCATCCTGCTTTAATGGATCGGCAACAGGCCAATCCCGCACCGCTGCGTTGGGTAACGGTGGAACATGAACAGGATGAGTCCATTCAAATTGCACGAAAAATTCGCGAGTTATTAAATCAAGGCATTGCAGGCGATTTATATTTTGATCACTCTTCAGGCAAAGTCGCTTTACAAGCCGATGATATTGCCATTTTATCGACCAGTCATCAAAAGCTTGATCAAGCCCAATACGAGCTTGAACGGATTGGAATTCAGGTCAATAGAAGTAGTCAGCGCAGTGTTTTTACAGGCTTTTTAGCCAAAGATGTGGCGGCAATTTTAACTGCAATTTTACATCCTTATGATGAAGCCAAGGTCAAGCGTGCCTTACTGACACGTTTATTGGGTTATAACCTGCAACAGTTGATTGAACTTGAGCAACAGGGGTTAGGTCAGTTTATTTATGACTTCGACTGCATTCGGGAAATGTGGGTCAATAAAGGCTTTTTAACCGCATGGAATTACTGCCTAAACTTATTTAAAGTTTGGGAAAATTTGGTGGCGAAACGCAGTTTTGACAATGAACGGCATGTGGTGAATTTACGTCATTTGACTGAATTGCTGAGTCGTCAAAGTGAACGCCATCAAGGGGCTTACATGCTGTATTACTGGTATTTACAGCAAGTTGAATCACCTGCCAAACGCGATTGGGAAATTGAACGAAAACTTTCTAATGCGGCAGGCGTGAAATTGATGACCATTCACCAGTCCAAAGGCTTGGAGTTTAAAGTGGTCTTTTTGATGTCGGCAGATCAGCCGCCCAAATCTGACAAGTCTGCTTTGGTGTTTGCAACGCAGGAAGAGCAAGGCATTGAGCAACGTATCATTGCCATTAAACATAAAGACATAGATGCCACAGCAATGCAGCAGCACAGTGAGCGCCGTTTGGCAGAGTTGAATCGGCTTTGGTATGTGGCACTCACCCGTGCCAGTTATCGGGTCTATGCGATGCTAAAACAGCCTACGCCTGCAAAAGAAGGTAAAAAAGAGGCTGCACCAAAATCTGCTGGTTTAAATGTCTGGCGTTTACAAGCGCCAAGTTCAGCAGAAATTGCAGCAGCATGGAGCTGTGATGAAGCACCTCTGACACAATTGGCGGCAGCATTACAACTTGAACAAGTGCAAGAAATTAAGATTGAAGCTGCAGATTTTCCGCAGCGTCGCTTTTATCCACGAACCAAAACCAGTTTTAGTGGCTTGGCACAACATTTACCTGCCGCCATGCGTAGCGATACTTTGGCATTGGCAAGCGAGGAGCAGGCTGCTGCTGCCGACGAAATCAATCAGGAACCTGTCGAAACGGAACAGGAAATCGTACAGGTGGCTCAACCGATTGCATGGATCAAAGCTAATTTTCAGCGTGGTACTCAAGCGGGGAGTTTTTTACATAAACTCTTTGAATATATCGACTTTCAAGCCAGTCATGATGACATTTTTGAAGAAGTCAAACGCCGTTTTCATAACGACAAAGAGTTTAATTCAGATGTGTTATTGGTAGATTTGATTGCAAAACTCGACACTGCCAAAGGCAGCGCGACTGTGCAGGAAGCAGATATTTTTGCGCACATGACCGAGTGGCTGAAGGATGTGTTGAATACTCCTTTGCACGATACTTTCCAGCTTTCCGCCTTATCTACTGCACATTATTTATCAGAGTTTCCATTCTATTTGGCGTTGGCAGATCAGCGCTTATTTATTCAAGCAATTCAGCAATTGTTTGAAGATGCGGGACATCCTATTCAAGATTTAAATGAAGCCGCTACTGCGCGTTATCTGACAGGCTCAATTGACTTGGTTTATTTTGATGGGCAGTGTTATCACATTGCCGACTATAAGAGTAATTATTTGGGTGCCGATCAGCGCGATTATGAAAAAACCAACCTTGAACACAACATGACCCAATCGAGTTATTGGTTACAAGCGGCCTTGTATTTGGTGGCGTTGCACCGTTATTTGAGCAGTCGTTTGCAAGATTATGATATTCGGCAACATTTGGGTGGAGCCAGTTATTTGTATTTGCGTGGTATGCAGGGGCAAGCAGGGCAAGGGGTTTGTCATTGGCGGCCAGATGCGGAATTTATTCTGCAACTAGATCAAATATTGGGTTACTTTGAACTTAAAAAATAACGCTAAGTCAGCTTATCGACTTAATAAAACAATTGCTTATCCTGTGGATAACTTTGAGGATAACTGTGTGGAAAACAAGCATATTCACTTAAATTCAGCTCAAACGCCAATGCAGGCGTGGATGGATTACCTATGTCAGCCGCCATTTAGCAATGTCACTTTTGATGCTTCAGCGCAAATTTTGATGCAACAGGTACTCGATGCTATTCAGCAAGGGGATAGCTGTATTCCTGCAACCGCAGAACAAGTGGCGGCATTGCAACATTTGCACATGAACTTGCAGCGTAGCGCTTTAAATCCTGATCCACAAATTGCACCGTTTGTATTTGATGGGCAGCGTTTGTATTTGTATCGCTACTGGAAACTGGAACATCAGGTTGCTAGCGATATTTTACGGATTCAGGCGCAGCCGCCTTTGTCCTTTGAATTACAAGCCGAACAGCTTAATTTATTGCAAGATCCACAGCAGCAAAAAGCGTTACAGACTGCGGCAACTCAAAGTTTAAGTATTATCACTGGTGGGCCAGGTACAGGAAAAACCTATACTTTGGCGCATATTGTTGCGGTGCTTAATCAAGCTTTGCCAAATATTCGGATTGCGATGGCTGCACCAACAGGCAAAGCGGCACAGCGGATGGATGAAGCTTTGCAAAATGCCTTGAATAGTCAAGCTTTACAAATGTTTAATGTCGATGCTTTACGTCAATTACGACCCGTGACTTTGCATCGTTTATTGGGCTTAGGCAATACAGGCAAGCCACGTTTTCACGCTAAACAACCTCTACCTTATGACGTGATTGTGGTCGATGAAGCGTCGATGCTGGATTTAAGCCTGTCACAGATGTTATTGGCTGCCATTCCTGCGCAGGCACGTTTAATTCTGTTGGGCGATGCCAATCAATTGGCTTCAGTCGATGTCGGTACAGTATTGGCCGATTTACAGCAAGTGCCTGAACTCGCAAATAACCGTGTCAATTTAGTGACCACACGTCGTTTTGCTGAAGGTGCAAAAATTGGCGCAATGGCGAAGTTTATTCAGCAAGAACATTCTCCTGCACAGGTTTTGGCTGAGTTTGAACAGCAAGTCGTGGCAGCAGGTGAATTAAAGCCAATTCAATTTAAGCAAGTCGAAATAGATGCCCTACAACTGCAATATTTACCTCAGCAAAATGGGCAAATTTCAGCGGAAAATTTAGCGCATTATTATGATCAGCTGATGTATGGTTATCAGGCTTATGTAGCGGTATTAAAAGCACATACTTTGGGCTTGGAACAATCAAGTACAGCATTTCAAGCGCATGTTGAGAATGTGGTGAATGTATTTGATGATTACCGTATTTTAACCGCAATTCGTCATGGTCATTTGGGTTTACAACAACTGAATTTGCAGATTGAAAAACGCTTGTTGCAACAGTTAAAACAAACCAAACATGGCGATTGGTATGCAGGACGCCCCGTCATGATGACCTATAACGATTATCAACTGGGGTTGTCGAATGGTGATATTGGCATCTGTTTTATGCGAGAGCAGAATGATCAGCGCCAGTTTGAAGTATATTTTCCAAGTTTAAATAAGTGGGTGCCTGCAACACGCTTACCTAAAAATATTGAAACCGCATTTGTACTTACTATTCATAAATCGCAAGGTTCTGAATTTACTCATACAGCTGTGGTGTTGGATGCTGCGGCAAAAAACTTGCTGAGTAAGGAGCTGATC
Source organism: Acinetobacter sp. YH01011 (assembly GCF_013420785.1). Lineage (NCBI taxonomy): Bacteria > Pseudomonadati > Pseudomonadota > Gammaproteobacteria > Moraxellales > Moraxellaceae > Acinetobacter > Acinetobacter sp. YH01011. The sequence goes on along the minus strand of NZ_VOYG01000005.1, from coordinate 103,079 downwards.
TACACTGCCATTACCCGTGCTAAAAAAGTCGTAAGTTTGTTGGTTGATGCGCAAGCTTTGCAGCAAGCTTTGATGATTCGTACCCGTCGCAGCAGTGGTTTATTAGCCAGAATTAATGACGCTTTGGATTGTTAAGTAAAACTGAATAAGAGATGGTTTTGTACGAAATGGCTTACATTGATTCGAGAAATTTGCGCATAGAGATTTCAAGATCTTTTTGAGAAGATGACTTCACATAAAAAGCTCAATAGGGATAGTTGAGCATAATCGCAGAATAATAACGATAAATGTCGAAAGACAGCGAACTGACAGGACGTGAGTGAGAAGAGGAAACTTACAGCCGCTAAGCCTTGTAGTTTTGGGAGAGACTACAGGGCTTTTTTATGCCTGTAAGTTTGGGTGATTTGCAAAATGCTGACAATGCTTACCTGTTGTAAGAAAAAGCTTACAAACAGATACGAGAAATACGACTTCTTTCACTTTAGTATTGTGGCAAAATCTACCACACAAGGACGTGAAAGCAAGAACAGGAATGTTCAGAGAATAAGACGCGAAAACGCGCAAATAACCACAATAAACAAGACAATAAGAATAATAAGACAAGAAACTACAGCGCAAAAAACAGCCCGAGCTATGCTCGGGCTGTTTTATTTTAACGGCAAAATATTCCAGTGGATGAAAAGCAGTTGGCAAAATATTACATATTATCAATCATATACAATTGTATATTTATTTTCCTTAGACACTTTATACCTAACATGATGTGTATACCCTTAGCATAAATCATACTTTTATTGGTACATCTCAAAATTAAAAGTGCTTGTTTGTCGTTCTGTTTTGCAATCGGCACGTTTTTGCCTTAAAATAATCCCCTTGCTGTAGTGATGCACGGCAGTCAATTGAGCAATCAATTGATCGGTATCAAATCTTTTTATTAAGCATCTCGGAGAAATCGAATGGCTTTAACAAACGCAGATCGCGCAGAGATCATTGCTAAATTTGCTCGTGCTGAAAACGACACTGGTTCACCAGAAGTTCAAGTAGCACTTTTAACTGCTCAAATCAATGACTTACAAGGTCACTTCAAAGAGCACAAACACGACCACCATAGCCGTCGCGGTCTAATCCGTATGGTTAACCAACGTCGTAAGTTACTTGACTACCTTAAAGGCAAAGATGTGACTCGTTACAGCGCATTGATTGCTGCTTTAGGTTTACGTCGTTAATTCGATTTAAGCTTTTATTTTCGGACTATTGCATGTTGAATGCTGTATTACTGAAAACTAAAGTATATCTAGCCTTGGCTAGATCAGTGGAAGGGGCGAATGATTCGCTCCTTCTTTGTGTTTAAAAATCGTGTTTCATTCGAGTGAGGTCGGCTTCTAAGCTTTGTCATTTACCTAAACAATTGTATTGTGAATGCCAAACCTTAGGGGTCTCCACGAGAATAATTGTTCACAAGAACTAGGAAAAAATAAAACATGTCGATGTTTAATATTATTCGTAAAGAATTCCAATTTGGTCAGCACCAAGTTGTACTTGAAACTGGTCGTGTAGCGCGTCAAGCCAACACGGTGATGATTACTATGGGCGGCGTGACTGTATTGGTTGCAGTGGTTGCTCAACCAACAGCAAAAGCGGGTCAAGATTTCTTCCCACTGACTGTTAACTATCAAGAAAAACAATATGCTGCAGGTCGTATCCCAGGTGGTTATGGTAAGCGTGAAGGCCGTGCTTCTGAAGCAGAAACTTTAATTTCACGTTTAATTGACCGTCCAATTCGTCCGTTGTTCCCAGAAGGTTACTACAACGAAATTCAAGTCACTGCGACTGTTGTATCTTCTGACAAAACAATGGAAGCTGACATTGCTGCAATGTTAGGTACCTCTGCTGCACTTGCAATTGCAGGTACACCGTTCCGTGGCCCAATTGGTGCGGCGCGTGTGGGTTTAATTAACGGCGAATATGTACTGAACCCGAACTTTGAACAAATGGCGCAATCTGACCTTGACCTTGTGGTTGCAGGTACAGAATCTGCTGTATTGATGGTTGAATCTGAAGCGAAAGAACTTTCAGAAGACCAAATGTTAGGCGCAGTGCTTTACGGTCATGACGAAATGCAAATCGCGATTCAAGCGATCAAAGAATTTGCTGCAGCTGCTGGTGCAACTGAGTCAACTTGGACTGCTCCTGAGAAAAACGAAGACCTTCGTGCAAAACTAAAAGAAGCGTTTGAAGCAAAAATTTCTGAAGCTTATACCATTGCCATCAAACAAGACCGTTATGCGGCATTAGATGCACTTCAAGCAGAAGCCGTTGCGCAATTCGTTCCTGAAAATGACGAAACTGGCATTGCAGATGACTTGAACGAACTCTTTGAAGATCTTAAATACCGTACCGTACGTGACAACATCTTGTCTGGTAAACCACGTATTGATGGTCGTGACACCAAAACCGTTCGTGCGCTTGACGTACAGGTTGGCGTTCTAGACCGTGCGCACGGTTCTGCATTGTTTACCCGTGGTGAAACTCAGGCTTTGGTTACCACCACTTTAGGTAATACACGTGATGCCTTAATGGTTGATACCTTATCGGGTACTAAAACTGACAACTTCATGTTGCACTACAACTTCCCTGCATACTCTGTAGGTGAAACAGGTCGTGAGTCTGGCCCTAAACGTCGTGAAATTGGCCATGGTCGTTTGGCACGTCGTGGTGTGCAAGCTGTTCTTCCTGCAGCAGATCGCTTCCCGTATGTAATTCGTATCGTATCTGACATTACTGAATCAAACGGTTCATCTTCTATGGCGTCTGTTTGTGGTGCATCGTTATCACTTATGGATGCAGGTGTTCCATTGAAAGCACCAGTTGCGGGTATCGCAATGGGCTTAGTGAAAGAAGGCGAGCGTTTCGCGGTACTTTCTGACATTTTGGGTGATGAAGACCACCTTGGCGACATGGACTTTAAAGTTGCAGGTTCTGCCAACGGTATTACTGCACTGCAAATGGACATCAAGATTGAAGGCATCACTGAAGAAATCATGGAAGTTGCATTAAACCAAGCTTATGCAGGTCGTATGCATATCTTAAATGCAATGAACCAAGTGATTTCACGTGCGCGTCCAGAAATTTCAATGCATGCACCAACTTTCCAAGTGATTAACATCAACCCAGACAAGATTCGTGACGTGATTGGTAAAGGTGGTGCTACCATCCGCCAAATTACTGAAGAAACTAAAGCGGCAATTGATATTGAAGACAACGGTACAGTGCGCGTATTTGGTGAAACCAAAGCTGCTGCACAAGCTGCTGTTGCAAAAATTCAGGCTTTAACTGCTGAAATCGAGCCGGGTACAATTTACACAGGTAAAGTAATCCGTATTGTTGAATTCGGTGCGTTCGTAAATATCCTTCCGGGTACTGACGGTTTACTTCACATTTCTCAAATTTCAAATGAGCGTATTGCCAACGTTGCAGACGTGTTGAAAGAAGGTCAGGAAGTGAAAGTACAGGTTGCTGATGTAGACAACCGTGGTCGTATCAAATTAACTATGAAAGATATCGAACAAGCGTAATGCTGTGTTGATGATCTGAAATGGTCAAAAAACCCGTATTCAATCTGAATGCGGGTTTTTTTATACTGAATTTTAAATGATTTAGCTTTTGTTACTTGGTTGTTGTTTTAATAACTATTGCTATAAATTTATAGTGCACCATTCAAATCTAAAGCTAAAAGACCTATTCGTAATTAACAATAAATATAGCTGCAGGCAAGTGATTTTGTATGAAGAGTTCAGTGTTATTGTTTAATAAGTGACAGCTGGTGTCGCATTGCTATAAAGATAAGCTTGTTAGTACTATTATCACGTCCTTTCATAGGTCATAATGTCCTAAAATCAACCTGGATGTGAAAATGGGTAGTGTTCGATCATTTGATTTATTAAAGTTAGCTAGACAGAGATTTACACAGAAAGAATTAGCAAGTAAATTAGGTAAAAATATTAAAACTTTAGGACGTTGGGAAAGAGGAGAAACACCTTGTCCCGTCATGTTAGAACCTGCGTTACGTAATATTTTGGGAATGCCCGAATCACCGCAGAATCACTCAAATATGCCAGCTTTTAAGTTTATAGATTTATTTGCAGGAATTGGCGGTATACGTTTGGGTTTTGAAAAAAACCATGGAGAGTGTGTTTTTACAAGTGAGTGGAATGATTTTTCTAAGAAAACCTATATCGAAAATTATGGTGATCAGCACCCGTTTATTGGCGATATTGTTCCATTTCCAGCCGAAGAAATACCTGACCATGATGTATTGTTAGGCGGATTTCCTTGTCAGCCATTTAGTATTGCGGGTGTCAGCAAGAAAAACTCTCTTGGAAGACCACATGGTTTCGAATGTACTACACAAGGTACACTTTTTTTTGATGTTGCAAGAATTATTGCAAAAAAACGTCCTAAAGCATTTCTATTAGAAAATGTAAAGAATCTTATTTCGCATGATAAGGGAAATACTTTTAAGGTAATTCTTGAAACTTTGAGAGATGAGCTCGGCTACCATGTTTATTATAAAGTGATAGATGGACAGCATTTTACACCGCAGCACAGGGAGCGTATTGTAATTATAGGTTTTAGAGAAAAAGTAAACTTCTCATGGGAAGATATGTGTTTCCCTGAAGTGAAACCTGTTTTAGGTGATATTTTACACAAAACTGATGGGACTGAACCTTATTTAGAATGGGATGATAATCGTTTCTTTGATCACCATGGGAAAAATGTGCAATCTAAATATACTTTGACCCCTAATTTGTGGACTTATCTACAAAATTATGCAGAAAAACATCGAGCTGCAGGAAATGGGTTTGGATTTGGAATGGCTTATCCAGACAGTGTTACTAGAACTTTATCAGCACGATATTATAAAGATGGTTCTGAAATATTAGTTTATCAAGGGGAAAATAAGCGACCTCGGAGATTGACACCTAGAGAGTGTGCGAGATTAATGGGCTTTCCTGATACTTTTCGAATTCCTGTAAGTGACACTCAAGCCTATCGTCAATTTGGCAATAGTGTTGTTGCACCAGTCTTTAATGAAATTGCTCGTATTATGCTTCCACATATTCTTACAATGCAAAATGAGGAAATCACATTAAAGCAAATACCATTACCGATTTAAATGCTTAGGTGTACGTATGAAAAAGGGATATTTATCCGAATATTTTATGGGAGTGGCGGCAAAAAAGCTTAGTTTGGTTGAAGCAAATGTGCTTAGCTCTAATCAACACGAGTTTAACGGCATAAAGCAGTTACGTGAAATATTAGGAACAGAACGTAGAATATATGATGCTAAGATTATGTATTTAACGGATTTTGAGGATGAGCCAATTGTCGAAGAGAGTACCTTAACTTGGTACGATGCTCGTGAAAAGCATCCAACACGTTCCGAACATAGGCTGTATTTTAAAACAACATTGGTATCTCAAAATGCTAATGAAGGAGATTTACTTGTAATTGCTAAGCGACTTGATGAAAGCCTTCTTATGATTATCGCTGAAAGTGGTTCAAGTATTGCAAGACAAATTGAATGGTTATTTGGGTTTAATACAATAGCGCACCCTGGATTTTCGATTAAATCTGAATTAGAAACAGAACAAGATAGAATTGAGTTTGCATCTTGTTTCATTTTAGAAAGTATAGGAATTGCTGTAGAAACTTCAGAAGAAACATTTCTTGAAAAAATGCTTAATCAATTTGGTGCAAGGTTTCCAACTACAAAAGTTTTTTCAGAATTTGCACGTGGAACTGTTGATATTGATCCTAAAGAAGATCCTGATGTTGTATTAATGGCTTGGATGGAAAGAGAAGAAATATTATTTCGTACATTTGAGCGTTATTTGATCTCGGAAAGATTGTCGCAAGGATTCGGGAGCTGTAAACAGAATAATCTTAATGTCGATGGCTTTTTAGAATTTTCATTGTCCGTTCAGAATCGTCGTAAAAGTAGAGTTGGTCTTACATTAGAGAATCATATAGAAGTTTTATTACAACTTAACAATTTAAATTATAGCAGGAATAAAATTACAGAAAATAAAGTAAAGCCTGATTTTATTTTTCCTAGTATAGATCATTATCATGACCCAAATTTTAATACATCGGGGCTAACCATGCTTGGTGTGAAGTCAACATGCAAAGATCGTTGGAGGCAAGTGCTATCGGAAGCCGAAAGAGTTAAAGAAAAGCATCTATTAACATTGGAAACAGCTATTTCTGAGCAACAAACGAATGAAATGAAATCAAAAAAATTACAACTAGTAATTCCTCAGAAATTGCATGAAACTTATTTGCCTACACAGCAAGAATGGATAATTAACTTGAGTTGTTTTTTTGATGTGTTAAAAGCAAAACAACATAATTATTTCATTGAATCTAATTAATATTTATTTAGTGGAAACATATGGTTAATTAATAAAGTGCTAACGTTGAGGTTTAAACTGAGTACATCTTAAAATCTCAAAAAACCGTACAAGAAAACTGAAATAGAGTGCCCGTTCTATGCAAAGTTATTATTTTTATCTGCATACCAATCATAAAACCAATATTTATGTGCAAAAACAGCCAATTGAAGGGCTTGAGCCTGAATTTATCTGGATTGATTGCACCCGTGATGATGTGCTTAACCGTGCAGAACAGTGGCAACAAGAGATTTTTCAGTACAGTCAATTATCGCTCAATGAATATCATGTGCGCGATATTTTAAATATAGAGCATCCATGTGCGTTTGATACTTTAGATGATTATGACTTATTGATTTTCCGTAAACTGATCACACCCGAAGACCGTATTGCAACAGGGCAACAAGTCGGGGAGAAACATGAACGGATTTTTGGACTGGCCACTACGCCGATGAGCTTTATTATGACACCGCAGATTTTGATTAGTGTGCGGGAACAGGGCAATAAAGTCATGGAAAGCTATTTGTCACGTGTGGAAGCAGCGGTACAACGCCCGATTGAAGAACAGAATAAAGCACGCAAACTGGCAGCAACACCATTAGATTTAACGTTGCGTTTACTGAATTTGGTAGCGGATGATTACTTGGATATTCGCATGCCGCTAACCCGCCGTGTGGAATATTGGCAACAAGAGTTGTTGCAGGGACATCGTCGTTTTACCCGTTGGCATCAATTGCTGCAAGAAAATATGGCGTTTCAGCAAGTTGAAAATTTATGTGAAGAGCAAATAGAAGCCTTGCAGGAATTGCGTGATGAAATTGTCGATAACTACCCACATTTACGTGGCAAAAAACGTAGTGAACGGCAGGATATTATTTTGGTACGTTTGGATGATTTGACCAGTCACATTGAACGAATTCAAAAGCATACCATTCGCTTACGCTCTGCAGTGCAAACCGCAATTGATCTGCATTTTTCTGCTATTGCCAACCAGACCAATGAAAACATGCGGATTTTAGCCATCATTACCGCAGTTTTTGCACCTTTGACTTTATTTACAGGGGTGTATGGTATGAACTTTGAGTTTATGCCGGGGCTGAAACACGCACAGGCCTTTTGGATCATGCTTGGGGTAATGGTGATGACTACTTTGTTGTTGCTGTATTATTTTTATCGTAGGCACCTTGTCGGTCTGGGTGAAAAAAGTGTGATTGATATGTTGGCACAGCAACATAATGACCAACCCATGAATTTATTTTGGTTTTTAGACTATGAACCCATTAAGCAAACCGTGAAAGGCACCATTAAAGAAGTCGAAAAACTGACTAAAATTAAATAATCCAGAAGATAGACTTGCAGATGTGGTGATAAATTGAGTTCCACATCCAATATATGTCACAAGATAATTCGTTGATAAAAGTTGTCCACAGACCTCAAAAGTTATCCATAGGACTGATAAGCTTATCCACAGATTGAACCAGATAGGCAGACACTTAGCTCAAGATGGCAGTTTTTTGAATGCTGTTTTCAGACTTGAATACGCCATCTTGTTTTGCTTTTTGCCTTTTCTTGCTGTGTCCTGCATATCATTGCATTTAGATGTACGGTTTAGACTTGTATGAGCTTTTAAGCTAATTGATCATTTTGCGCTTTAAGCAGCAAGTGATACATTTCATCTTTCAGTCTTAATTTTTTGCGTTTCAGCGCTTCAATGTCATCATTAATCTGATGCACAGGATCAAGCTCTAACTGGCTAATTTCACGGTCTAGCTGTTCGTGATCTTCAAAAATTTTTGAAAAATGTGGATTGCTGTCGCGTAATCCCTGAATTAAATCACGAAACTCAGGAAACATATTTTTAATCTTCTTGTTGCAGTCTTTAGTTTTCATTGTGTAGATCATTCTCATCAAAAAAATTTACGGGCATAGAAAGAAAAACGCTCTAGCAAGGTGATGAATCACACAACTAGAGCGTGAGGATTAACTATGTTGAAAATTCAGATGTTTAACTTCTTTACGTAATTTTTGCACTTCATCAATCAGGTCAAGCATCATGGCGACAGCTGAAAAACTGGCATCAAAATCACGTTGCAGCCGATAGGCTTGGCGTGCACGGTTGATATCTTCACCAAAAAATTGGTGGATACGTTCGGCAGGGCGGGAAGGCAGGATGTCATATTCTAAAAGTTGTAAGACCCATTCAGGGCTTTGCCCACACGCTTCGGCAAATTTTTTTAAATCTAACTGGGTAAATTCTTCAATAATTTCTGTGTGCTGTCCGTCTGAAGTGATTTCACGATATAAAATAGTGGTCATGGCATACTCCTTCTGATCGAATTCAAACGAGTTGGCTCGCCTGAAATGAGGGATTGCTTTACATCAATAATTGGTGGATATCCAATAAGTGATTCTCTTTAATTTAGCCTGTGTACGCTGTAATAGAATCTTTTATTTGTATTCCTTTGGTGAAATTCAGCCAACCCTTTGCTGTGCTCACGCCTGTTATATTGATGTGTCAATTTGGCTTGTGCGTATAGATGTCTTATAGATATTAGTCTATTTTTTATTCAATGCCATCCTTTATTTCAATATTTTGGATTGAACGGTCGTACGGTGTTTAAAAGGATTGTTTCAAAATTTGGTAATAAAAAGGGCTCTTTAAAAAGAACCCTGTAAATCAATATCTTAGTTTTTGGAATTAGTATTTTACCCAAGTCACGCTGCGACCAATCACTGAAACACCTACATAGCCACGTAAGGTGAGGCGCTTACCGTTAGCGCTTAAACGAGCTTTGCCTTTATAAACTTTACCGCCAATTGGGTCTAAAACATGACCTTGGTTAAATTCACGTGGGTTTTTAGCATCTTGTTTAAAGCCCCAAATAAATGGCAAGCCAATAAAAGGTTTATTCTTTAAGTTACCTGGACAATTGCTACAAATCACCATTTTTTCTGCACCCGGAATATTACGGGTTTCCACGATAATGCCTTCATAAGTGCCATCTGGCTTTTTGCGAATTTCGACATCGGCACGTGAATAACCTGTGCGATCATCAATGGTTTTCCATTTACCGACCAGTAGATCGCTTTCTGCAAAGCCAACACTTGAGAGGGTTGTTAAAACGAAACCCGCAAAAATCCCTCTGAAATTTATTTTCATGAACAGCATCCCCAAAATTGTTATTTTAAAAAAATAGAGTAAAAATTCTATTTCGGGTTTTATAGCAAGAATGTAATAAACAAGCAAATTGAGCAGTGTGAGATGTCAGGCAGGAAAAGATATAAGTGTTATGGAGTTGGTAATTTAAATCTAATCATTCCGATAAAAGTGTGCAGAACACAGCTTTTATCGCATTGGTGAGGAATAAAATCAGTATTTCACCCACGTCATTTTGCGGCTGGCATTGGTGGCAAGGTCTACATTATAAAGGGTTAAATGTTTGCCATTGCTGCTTAAACGTGCACGAGTTTTATATTGTTTACCTGTGCGCGGGTCTAAATAGTCACCTTCATAAAATTCAATTTGATTGCTTGGCGTAGCTTTTAAGTGACTTAATGGCACAAAACCTAACAGTGGCTTATCTTTATTTTTACCCGTACAGAGTGTGCAATTTTCCAAACGCGGTGCGCCAGGAACCGCACGTAGTTCTATAATCGTAGCGGCATACGCACCTTGTTTATCTTTACTCATGACTACGTCAGACAATGAAAAACCTGTGCGGTAGTCTAATGTTTTCCATTTGCCCAAAAGTGGGTCTGCATTGGCTGCATAAGCTAAACTTGAACAGCAAATCGCGCTGATGAATGCTAAACGAGAAAAGAACAGGGTGTTCATAAAATCAATATCCCAGAGAAGAAGCAGCCTAAAATATATAAAGGCATAAAAAAAATATGGGATTATTTATACCCAATTTACGCGGTATTTTCTAGTAATTGCATGAAAGTTTTGTGAAATTAATCACATGAAAAGTAATAAAATAATAGGTTTTGACGATGGTCATCACGTAAATAAAAAATGAGCAGAATGTACTGCTCATTTTTGATGAATTTTCAGCATTGCATCACATATTAATCATGGTATTCACCATGCCATTTAACTGAGATGTTCTCCAAATAAACCTAAGGCTTCTTCGGCACTAAAGCTATATTGTGTGCTGCAGAATTGACAATCCATAGTAATAGGGTTCTTATGTTCCAAAGTTTCACGTACCGCAGCAACACCAATTTGCATTAAGGCATTGGCACAGCGCTCTTTGGAGCAAGTGCAACCAAAACGTAAGGCTTCCACTTCAGGCAAACGCACTTGTTCTTCATTGTATAAACGGTACAAAATTTCATTGACGTCTAAATCAGTCAATTCTTCCGCTTTTAAGGTTTCAGTCAGCATGGTCACACGCGGCCATAAATCTTCATCGACCCGTTGTTGTTCTTCTTCACTGTTACGCGGCAACAATTGAATCAGCAAACCGCCCGCACGTTCGGCATTGCTTGCCAACACAATACGAGTTGGAATTTGTGCCGATAAGTCGTAATACTGCATTAAACATTCAGCTAAATTGGCTTTGTCCAAAGGCACAATACCTTGATAACGCTCACCAAATTCAGGCTCGATATTAATAAACAGTACAGGACTGACCAAACTTTTCAGGACGGTACTGCTGTCTTCAGCGCTTAAAAAGCGCGGGTCTTGTTCGTAGTCTGCCAACGCACGCACTTCACCCAAGTGGTTACATTCCGCCATGGCCCATTTAAATGTGCCAGATGCCTGAATTTGTAAGCTAATACGCCCTTTAATTTTTAGGGTACTGGCCAGTAGGGCAGTGGCGCAAAGCATTTCTCCCAACAACACTTGTACCGCAGGCACATAATCACGTTGTTTCAAAATGGTTTGCAAAGCTTCTTCGAGATGAACTACTTCACCACGAACAGGGCTATCTTCAATAAAAAAGCGTTGGCGTAAATCAGACATAAAATTCTCCATAACCCTGTTTTAATGGTGGCAATATTGTAAAACACAAGTCAGTTTGCTGCATCACGTGTTACATCAATATGACTGCTATGCAAGCCGCGTTTTAAATCGACACCCAAGGGCATTTCACGGTTTTGTGCATCACTTTCAAACAGGTGTTCCAGTTCTGCCAAAGCGTTACGATGGGTTTCATATACTTTTTGTTCATCGGTATAAATGTGCTGCTGTTGTGCCAAGAGTTGTTCATCATAATCACGGAACAACTCAATGCTTTTATAGGCATCTTTTTCATTAATGCCCAAATCGCGCAAAGCCTGATAGGCCATGCCCAAGGAGGATAAATAGGTTTCCCGCCAAATATGGGTCACGCCTAAATCACGTAATAAATGCACGTGATGGCGGTCACGGGCACGTACCAATAATTTCAATTCAGGATAATTCAGGCGAATATGTCGTGCGACATTCATTGAATCTTCAATATCATCAATGGCTAAAATAAAAATTTGGGCATGTTGAATGCCTGCGGCACGTAAAATTTCAGGTTGGGTGGCATCGCCATAATAGACTTTGCCGCCATAATTACGCACAAAATCAATTTTGTCGATATTACTGTCAATTGCGGTAAAGTGCTGATGCTGTAAATGCGCCACACGGGCAATGATTTGTCCAAAACGGCCAAAGCCTGCAATGATCATTGGCGGATGCGCATCGGGAATCTCATCATACACAGGTATTTTTTCCCGCTCCAAACGCGGGATAATTTGACTGCTCATCAACCAATATAAAATTGGGGTCAGTACCATCGACAACGTCACAATCAAAGTCAGCGGTTGCAGCATGGCTTGACTGAGCACACTTTCACTTTGCGCAACGCTCAGCACCACAAAGGCAAACTCACCGCCTTGAGCCAAGCACGTTGCCAAGAGCAAACTATTGCGCCAAGAATATTCAAAATAACGTGCAATGGCCGTTAGGGTTAGCAGTTTGATGAGCATTAAGCCCAACGCACCGCCAATAATCAACCATGGCTGTTCCACCAACAAGGAAAGCTGGGTGCTCATACCTACAGTCATAAAGAATAGGCCCAGTAACAGACCCTTAAAGGGTGCAATGCTGGCTTCGAGTTCATGACGAAATTCAGAGTCGGCCAACAAGACACCCGTTAAAAATGCGCCTAAAGTGGTGCTAATGCCCAGCACATCCATAATGCTGACCACGCCGAGCACAATGAATAGACCTACTGCCGTGATCAGTTCATGTGCACCACTTTTGGCCACAAAACGGAAGAAGGGACGCATTAGATAACGGCTAAATAAAAACAGTCCACTAAAGGTGGCAATAATGGCTGCAAAGTAGGCAATACCATGGTGGGTAGATTCAGCACCTGCTAACATGGGAATGATGGCAATTAAAGGAATGGCGGCAATATCTTGAAACAGCAGAATGGAAAAGGATTGTTGTCCATAACTGCTGTTGAGTTGCTGCTTTTCTTGCAACATTTGTAGCACAAAGGCTGTAGAGGAAAGTGCCAGTGCAAAACCTATCACCACACTTGAGGCAATGCCTTGCTGTAAGGCAAAAAAAGCCAAGATTGCAAGTAGAATACCCGTGATGCCGACCTGTAAACTACCCAAAACAAAAATGGGCTTGCGCATTTCCCACAGCCGTTGTGGACGCAGTTCTAAGCCAATAATAAACATCAGGAACACCACACCATATTCTGCCAGTTCCTGAATATCATCGGGGTCGCTGGCAATATTGAATACGCTAGGCCCTAGCAAAATGCCTGTAAACAAATAGCCCAATACGGTCGCAATACCAAAGCGTTTTAGTAAGGGAACCAAAACCAATGAAGCGCCTAGAAAAATGGTTATTTGTAACAATAAGGACATGTGGTCATCCAAAGTTTAAAGCGGTGGATTATTGAAATAAGTGCTGATACAGCTAAGTTTCAATTTACAGTATTAGCTAAATTCTTGCGGATCTATATCTAAACTTAGTTTCATGCTGGATGGCTTTTCATGCAACATATTTTGCCACCAGTTCCTGATATAAAAATGTAAGCGTGCCCGATCTTTAGACAACAACACCATGTGTGCATGGAAACGTCCTGCTTTACGTTCCATTGGCGCAGGAATCGGCCCCCAAATTTCAATTAATTGTTCTGAATGTTCTCTAAGCCATTGTGCATGTTGTTGTAAAAATTGCTGGTTTAATTCCTGATTTTTAGATTCACAGCGAATCAAAGCACTGTAACGATAAGGCGGTAATTGTGCAGCTTTGCGTTCTTTTAAACTTTGTTTGGCGAACTTGCGGTAATCTCCCTCGACCAATGTGGTGAGAAGTGGATGATCAGGACGCACACTTTGCAAATAAACATCACCTTTATGCTCACCACGCCCTGCACGTCCCGCCACTTGCACAATCAGTTGAGCCGTGCGTTCAGGTGCGCGAATATCCACACTAAGTAAGCCTGAATCAATATCTAAAATTGCCACCAATGTCACATACGGAAAATGATGCCCTTTGGCCAGCATTTGCGTGCCCAATAAAATCAGTGGTTCGCTGCGTTGAATACGGTCATAAATTTTTTGCCAACTGCCAACACGACTGGTTGAGTCACGATCTACCCGAATCACATCTACATTGGGAAACAGCTCGTTTAAACTGTCTTCGACTTTGGCAGTGCCCATGCCAATTGGTTTGAGTTCTGCATGGTTGCAGGCAGGGCATTGCTCAGGTTTACGATGAATCGTACCGCAGTGGTGGCAATGCAAATGTGTATAAGGTTGATGATGCAAGGTAAAGTTGGCATCACAATTTGGGCATTTGGCTTGCCATGCACAGCTCTCACAAATCAATACAGGTGCATAGCCGCGTCGGTTTAAAAACACCAAAACTTGTTCTTTTTTAGCCAAACGTTTTTTGATTTCATCAATCAATTGTTGGCTAATACCGTGCTGTTTTTTGGCAATTTTTAAATCAATCAGGTGGATTTTGGGCATGAGTGCCGTGCCCGCGCGTTGATTTAATTCCAGACATTGCATTTTGCCTTGATCGACTAGTGCATAGCTGTCAATGCTTGGAGTTGCCGAACCTAAAATAACAGGGCAATTTTCCAGATGGGCACGATAGAGCGCAACATCACGGGCATGGTAGCGAAAACCTTCCTGCTGTTTAAAAGACAGGTCGTGTTCTTCATCTAAAATAATCAAGCCTAAATTTGGCAATGGGGTATAAATCGCAGAACGTGTACCTAAAATAATCGAGGCTTTGCCCGTTTGTGCGGCTTGCCACGCCTGCAAACGCTTGGAATCATTTAAACCTGAATGTAAGAGGGCGATGTGGCAGTGAAAACGCGATTGGAAACGGCTAATGGTTTGTGGCGTTAGACCAATTTCAGGTACTAACACCAACACTTGTTTGCCCTGTTTTAGTACCTCATGCATGATGTGTAAGTACACTTCAGTTTTACCGCTACCCGTTAAACCATCCAGTAAAAATGCCTTATATTGCTGCCGTACTTTAAGTACGCTGTCGATGGCTTTTTTCTGATCTGGATTAGGGGTTAAAGGCATTTGCGCCAAAGTCACTGGCATTGGGCTAAAATCTTGGGCTTCCAAAACACATGCGCAAATTTCTTTATTCGCCAAGGCTTTTAGGGTTGCGGTTTCAATGCCTGCTAAATTTAAAATATTTTCAGAAGTTCCCGAAGGATGCAGCTTTAAAATTTTATAGGCTTCTTGTTGTTTTTCTGAGCGTGTAATTTTAGCTTCGGCATGTGCATCCAACAATTTCCAAGTACGTGCCAATAAATTATAGGGTTTGGCTTGGCGCAATAAGCTAGGTAAGGCACTTTGCATCACTTCACCAATCGGGAATTGATAATATTGTGCCGACCATGTCAACAAAGTTAAAACTTTAGGGTCTAAAATCGCTTGCTCATCTAACAGTTCGCTAATGGCTTTGAGTTTAAAACGTGGATCAATTGGGGTGTCGAGTGCCAGTTTTTCGACAATAATTCCGACCAAGTTTTGCCGACCAAAAGAAACCAAGACCCGCGCGCCCACTTCTGCTTGCTGATATTGTGCTGCACTGAGCATATAATCGAAGCAGTCGTAAAGATATACGGGTACAGCCACTCGAATACGATAAACAGGCTGTGGGTCTAAAGTGGAATCTGGCATAGAAAAAGTCGTATCGTCCTGTGAAAAATGGCTTCGTGCTCGACTTTGGCATGTGTTAGAGTGAGCACAGAATTTATATCTAAGAATATGAATGATTTTAGTGGTCAGACGCAACTGCGTTGCAAGAAATTTTGGAAAATTAGAGCATTACAATGCCAGCATATCAATTTACTGCCATTGACGCTTCAGGGAAGCAGCAAAAAGGTGTTTTAGAGGGTGATTCTGCACGACAAATCCGTCAGCAATTACGTGACAAAGAATGGATTCCTGTCAGTGTCGATACCGTTGAACAAAAAGATAAACACAGTGGCAAACAATGGTTTCAGAAAAAAATCACCGCCTATGATTTGGCTTTGCTGACCCGTCAGTTATCGGTTTTGGTGGCTGCTGCGATTCCTTTGGAAGAAGCCGTTCGCGCTGTGGGTAAACAAAGTGAAAAAGCCCATGTGCAAAATTTGCTGATGTCGGTGCGTTCCAAAGTTTTGGAAGGTTATTCACTGGCCAATGCTTTACAACAATCGGGGCGTTTTCCAGACTTATATATTGCCACCATTGCCGCAGGCGAGCGTTCGGGGCATTTGGATTTAATTCTGGAACAATTGGCAGATTACACCGAAAACCGCTTTGCCATGCAGAAAAAAATTCAAGGGGCGATGATTTATCCCATCATTTTAATGCTGATGTCTTTTGCGATTGTGATGGGTTTAATGACTTATGTCGTACCCGATATTGTTAAAACCTTTGATCAGAGCAAAGATGCCTTGCCGTGGATCACCGTGGCATTAATGAAAGCCAGTGATTTTATTCGTGTTGCATGGCCGTTTTTACTGGTGGCTTCTGTGGTGGGGGTATTGTTGTTGGTGCGTTTTTTACGCACCACCGCAGGGCATTATGCCTTTGACCGTTTAACCTTAAAGTTGCCGTTATTTGCAAAATTATCACGTGGGATTAATGCCGCGCGTTTTGCCAGTACCTTGTCTATTTTGACTCAGTCGGGTGTGCCTTTGGTGGATGCGCTAAATATTGGTGCTGCGGTCAGTAACAACTGGGTCATTCGTGATGCGGTCAATTTGGCGGCAGAAAAAGTCACTGAAGGTGGTAACTTGGCGACGCAATTAGAGCGCAGTGGTTATTTCCCACCGATGATGGTACAAATGATCAAAAGTGGTGAAGCCTCGGGCGAGTTAGACCGTATGCTGTCACGTGCTTCAGACATGCAAGACCGTGAAGTGACCACACTGATTTCTACCCTGTTGGCATTATTAGAACCGTTGATGTTGGTACTGATGGCGAGTATTGTACTGGTGATTGTGATTGCGGTAATGCTGCCAATTGTGAATATGAACAATATGATTTAAATCGTTTTGAAGCATCGTTCTTCAAACAGAATCTAAAATAAATGTCGAATTGATATAAATAAATGAGAGAGATTGAATGAAACAGAAGCAACCGAGTAAACAGTCTGGTTTTACCCTGATTGAAGTCATGGTGGTGATTGTAATTTTAGGTGTGTTGGCGGCTTTAATCGTACCGAACGTAATGGGACGTGGTGAAAAAGCCAAAGTAGATACTACGGTTATTACTTTAAAAGGTGTGGCTGGCGCACTCGATCAATACAAACTCGATAATCAAAAATATCCTTCAATGCAAGACGGTGGTTTAGATGCCTTGGTGAATCAGCCTGCTTCGGCTAAAAACTGGTTGCCAGGCGGTTATGTGAAAGGGGGCTATCCGAAAGACAGTTGGGATAATGACATCCAATATGTGATTCCGGGTTCAGAAGGTCGTCCATTTGATTTATATTCTTTTGGTGCAGATGGTCAGCAGGGTGGTGAAGGTACCGATGCCGACATTTATTATCAGCCTTAATAGAAGATGAGTTGAGTCTATATATTGATTCAGTGAACTCCAAAAAAAACCGAGCGCTTAATGCTCGGTTTTTTTATGAATGGTTATTTCTAGCCGCTATTGAACAGTACTATTAACGACGTGATTTAAACGACACATCCACCTGACGTGGTCGATAAATCCACCCCATAATTAACAACAGCAATGAGAAAATCAGCACAGGCCAATCGCTGAGTTGGGTATACAGTGTTTGACCTTGCATGGCAGGCAGATCACCACGCAGCACAAATTCCTGATCCATTGGCGCTTGTTTGACAATATGCCCATGATGGTCAATAAATGCGGTCACACCTGTATTGGTGGCACGAACAAACCAGCGTCCATTTTCTTTGGCGCGCATTTGTACCATTTGTAAATGTTGCAATGGCCCTGCAGTACCCGTAAACCAAGCATCATTGGATACTGTTACCAAAAAGTCACTTTGGCTAGCATTGCGGCGGGTCAGGTTCGGATAAGCCACCTCATAACAAATGGCTGCCCCCAAATGATGCTGTTTAATTGCAAGCGGTTTTTGCTCAGACGCTCCACGTGAAAAACCACTCATGGATGGGTCATTTTGCATCGCAGGTAGTACCCAACTCAGTAAGCCTGAAAGCGGAATATATTCACCAAAAGGCACCAGACGCTGCTTTTTATACAAGCCTTCAGCCGCATCTCCCGTTGCCATAATGCTGTTGTAATACATTGGATGTTGCTGCACTTGTGATTCAGGCAAGTCCCAATACGGAATACCTGTCACCCACGAACTGCCCGTTTTTTCAGCCTGTGTTTTCATGGCATCCAAAAACGGTTCAATATCGGTCTGGAACATTGGAATGGATGATTCAGGCCAAACAATAATGTCGCGTCCCCATTCAGTTCGGGTCAAGCGGGTATAAATTTCCAAGGTCTTAATTTGGTATTCGGTTAGCCACTTTAAGTCTTGAGGAATGTTGCCTTGAATCAGAGAAACCGAGAGTGGCTTTTCAGATTTTGCAGTTACAAAACTGAGTTGTGCTGCACCCCATGCACCCAAAAGTAAAATTGCCGATGGAATCAGCCAGAAGATACGCTTTTTAAGGACTTCAACCAACGCACAGGCCAGCAAGATGACCACAAAAGACACCCCGAAAATACCAAACAACGGTGCATAGCTATCCAAAAAGCGTTCGGTGAAGGCATAACCTGCAAACAGCCATGGAAAACCTGTAAAGACCCAAGTTTTCGCCCATTCAAAAAATACCCATAGCGGTGCAAAAGTCAGTGGTGTTTCAGGGAAAAACCGACGATATAACCACGTTTGTACGGCAGTAAACAAACCCATCAACAGCGCCATAATGACAATCATCAGCACGCTTAAAAAGGCATTGGTGTCGCCATAGACGTGAATGGATGTATAGAGCCAAAATGCTCCGACAAACCACAACCCAATCCCGTAAGACCAACCAATCAAAAAGGCCTGTTTCGGGGTGCGTTTGCTTAAAGTCGCATACAGCAAAGCAGGTGAAAGTAAGGCAATCCACCAGTAATGATAGGGAGCAAGTGCCAAACTAAACACTGCACCTGCCAATAGGGCAATGATTAATGGATAAATTAAGGGCAGTTGTTGATGTTCTGCAGGATTAGACAGCTTGGAAAAAAAAGTCCTCATTGACGTACGGCTCGAATCAGATGAATAGTGCGGGCATCTGCTTCAAGAATGGTAAACTCCCAGTTGCCAATCACAATCACTTGTCCTTGCAAATCACTCACCAAACCAATTTCCTGAAGCAATAAACCGCCCACAGTTTCTACTTCATCGTCAGAAAAATCTGCATCTAAAACATTATTAAAATGTTCGATTGGTGTAAGTGCTTGTACTAACCAAGTATTTGCCGTTTTTGGGTCGTGATCGGGGATGATGTATTCTGCTTCTTCGTCAATATTGTCGTGTTCATCTTCAATTTCACCGACAATTTCTTCTAAAATATCTTCTAAAGTAACCAAGCCCGAAGTGGTGCCATACTCATCAATCACCACTGCAATATGGGTTTGGGTGTTTTTGAGCATACGCAATACTTGGTCTGAACGAGCACTTTCAGGCACAAATAACGGCTGACGCATTAAGGCGCGAATATCGACTTTGGTTCTTTGTTCGGTCAGTAAAGGCAATAAATCTTTTGCCAATAAAATCCCCACTACGTTGTCGGGTTGGTCAGATGAGAACACAGGAAAACGTGAATGTGCCGATTCGACCAGTACATGCAAAATGTCGAGTAGCTCATCATCTTCTTGTAAGCTAATCATGGCGGTACGTGGGGTCATGACTTCACGGATTTTGGTGGCAGGTAAATCCAGAACACCTTCGAGCATTGCCACCGTATCGGGTTCTAAAAAACGACGTGAATCTTGTACTAATTTTAGCAATTCATCGCGGGTTTCTGGTGCAGTGCCTAACCATTTTCTTAGGCCACGCATACCCCACGATGGGCCTGATTCCTCGTGCATGATCTTTCCTAAAGACTCTTTATATCTAAAAAACTTAGCTTAATCATACCTTAGAAAATACAGTTGTCTATTGCTAATCTTGGGAGAAAATGACGGCAATTACGTCACGAGATGTGTTGCTGTGCGTAGCGGGAACACATAAAACAAGGCTGCGCTTTATGCTAAACTAGCCCGATGTTTTAATATCGAGTCTGTGCATGTCTGAACTTCCTGTCACACCTAGTATTCAACTGAATACCCGCGGTTTGCGTTGCCCTGAACCTGTGATGATGCTGCATCAAGCCATTCGCAAATCTAAGTCTGGCGATGTGGTTGAAGTGTTTGCAACTGACAATTCGACGTCTTGGGATATTCCAAAATTTTGCATGCATTTGGGGCATGAGTTGTTATTGCAAGAAGAACGCTTAGATGAGCAAGGCAATAAAGAATTTCATTATTTGGTGAAAAAAGGCTAATAGGCAAAAATTAGCCTCAGCACTTTTAGAACACTATAATTTAAACACGATAAAATAGTCATGTGATCCATATAGGCATATTTCATTTGCATTTCATGCAAGTTGAAATATGCCTTTTGTGTTTTTAGCCATGACGTTCAACTTTATTTTTAATTTTTCATCAATTTTGCATCAATCCAACCTGCTTCACAGTTTGAGTTAAAAAATGGCGAAACGATCCACGAGTTGCGTTATCTGCTACACATTTTTTAAGGGACTTTTCAACTTTTCTGCATTTATAGGGCAAGTTGTGTGCTTGTGCAAAATCTAACAAAGCTCTGTGTGTTGTATAAGAAATAATTTTTAGAGTGTGAGTTTAGTCTATTGTTTAATTATTGATTTTTAACAAAATTATTTTAAATATTTTTTAATATATGGAAAAATTAGCCTATAATGCGATCAGTTTATTGAGTTCGATTGCAGAACATTTGGGGATAAAATTAAGCAGATTTGGGGTTTTGCTTGGTTTGAATGTTATATGGCAGTGTTTATGTTTTATAAGGCTGAAAAAGCTGATTAAGCTGTCGCATTAAAGTAGTCAAGTTAAGAAAAATAATTTTGGGGGGCTTAACTGATTGTCTTTATCTTAAAAAAATATGCCATTTAGACTGAGCAAAATCTGCTTAATTTTTTACGTGATCAATCATCAATAAATCTTGCGTTATCATCATTTTGATTGAGTACGGTATGATTTTAGATAAAAAGCAAAACTTTTCTTTAAAGCCACTGAGTGTGGCGTGTTTATTGGCCATGAGTATCTCAGGCTGTTCATCGGGTTCAGGCTCTCAGTCAAGCACGGTTCAAGTCACTGATGTGTTGGGGGCAGAAAATGTCAGCCAAGAAGATCAACCGACTACAAATGAAGGCATTGGCAGCGGAGTAGAGCAACCTGTCGCACCATCTGCCCCCATTACCGATCAACCTCCTGTGAATTTAGAGCTAGATCATGGCGATGTATCATCCAATGGTGGTGGTTTGAGTGGTGGCAGTACAGATCATGGCAATACATCACCAACTGAAGATTCACTTTTAGACAGCAATGATGCTGTACCTAGCGATGATGCTACCGTTTTAGAAAATAATGATGTCAATCAGCCTGATACGATACCTACACTTGAATCACCTCCGTCAGAAGTAGAGCAACCAGTCGATGTGGTAGCTCCACCTGCAGTAGAGCCTGCTTTAACCGACACCGTTTTGGTCGATAGTGCAATTCAAGATATTGAAGTACCACAAGATACATCTGAAGTTGAGATGGGTAGTACGATTCAAGAACTTGAACCCTCACAAAACACTTTAGAAGTCGAAACAGGCAGTGCATTTCTTGAAAGGAAGGCAATTTAACCATCACAGGCAACTATTCGATGCAGATTGCTGCAGATCAGCAGCAACATGCGGGTTTTAAAGCACGTTTTGGCAATTTGCTGACGGTAACGGGAACCGCCAATTTGGCAGGGACTTTGAACCTGTTTGATGAAGTGCCACTTGATCAGCCACTTATTACTGCACAAGGTTCACAAACTACCGTATTACGTGCGCAACAAGGCGTACAGCGTGAGTTCGATGCTTATCGCTCAAGCAATCCATTATTTGAGTTGACACAAGTTAGTTATCGTCCTGAACTGAATGCAACGGGCGAGCCTGTACGTGCGGCAGATACAATCAATACCGATGTGGTGATTACGGCAAAGCGTAAATCGACTGAAACGGTGGCGGCTCTTGCTGCTGAACTTGAAGGACGTACTCAGGTTGCCCGTAATTTAGATGTAGTTTTAGCAAGTCTTGATCAGAAACAACAGTTAGAAACGCTGGAAGATGCTGAAAAAGTTTTTGCCAATCGCTTATTTAACAATTTTGCTCAAACTATACGTTATAGCAATGCTGCTGAAAGTACAGTTTCTACGCAGGCATTGAATCAACTGTTTCATCAACTTGATCCAAGTTTTTATGCCAATACCGTTTTAAATGTCGCAGAAGAAAGCAGCAAGCAAGAACGTCAGTTTGCACAGCGTTTGGCAACCGCACAACCCAAACAGCTTTGGTTTTCGGGTGATTACCAAAGTTATGATATGGATTATGTCGGCTTAAATAGTGAGCGCCGTAGTCATCATCAAGGTGTTGGTGTGGCAACAAAACTGGCAGGGATGACCTTGGCAGCGCAGGCCGATTTCAGTCAACTGAACTTAGATGATGCCGTACAAACAGGCTCAAAAAATAGCAGTCAGAGCAAAGCCTATGCACTAACTATGGGGACAGCACAGCAGCTTAATCGTGATTTAAGTGTCGCGGCATGGTTAAAAGGCATGCAGGTGGATGTTGACGCGCAGCGTGGTCATGCTCAAGCACAAAAAATACAGTTTGATGGACAAATGTATGCCGCAGGTTTGCGTCTAGATTATAGCTATCCACTCAGTCAAAAAATGCAGATTCAACCGTATTTAGACGCTTCGTTCCAACATTATGTTCATGCCGAACAAACTCAGCAGGATGGTGTCAACAGCTTAGATGATTTGGTGATGCAGCGCTGGAATTTTGGTGCAGGTTTGCAAGCCAATTACCAGTTGAATCCAGCATGGCAATTGCAAGGCAGCTTGTATTACAGCCAACCGATTCAGGAAAAAGCATATTTAGATACCCATTATGTAGGCACAGCGGAGAAACTGAAGTTTGATGCATGGCATGCCGATCAAGGTCAATATCATGCTGCCTTAGGTTCACAACTTCACTTTGGACAACATAGTTTTCTCAATTTGAATTATGAATATAGCGGGCGATCACATAGCGACAGTCATCGGGTACAGTTGGCGGTAACGACTCGATTCTAATTGATCGTTTTATTCATGAGAAAGTCATGAAAAAGCGTAGATTTGCGTATGAATGAGAAGTTTGAATCTTGATTGAAACAGCCATGTAGATAAATCTGCATGGCTGTTTTTTAGATCACAGTCAAATGGACTGAGTTTTAGACCGCATAGCGACTCATTAAAGTCAGTGGTGCTTTGGACTGTAAATAATCGGCAGGAATAAATACGATATTGGCAGCGTGTTGCTGTGCTGCATCAATAATATGGTTGATCACATCGTCTGTGGCTTGTGCGCTGTCAGGTGCGTGCGCTTGATCTAGATAAATTCGTTGCTGGTCGGTATCGACCCAACCTGTCTGCATGTAGCCTTGTTGAACATATAAAGTATCGACATTATTTTGCAACACTGCCTGATAAATTTGCTGCAGATCGGTCACAACACGGTCACTGGCATAGAGTTCATCCAGTTGCTGCGCATGTTGCTGATGCAATTGTTGTTGATGGCTTTTTAGCTCGGTCTGAATACTGTCAATAATGTGTTGTGCGCTGCCTTGTTCTAGCTGAGTGACGTTATCTACACTGAAAATAATGGCATTGGGTTGGTCGCAAATAGATTCATAAAAACTGATATTGCGTCGATCACCCACAATGACCAAGCCCAATGGCTCACTGGCACGTACAGTTTGCACATTTTTATCGACACGGTTTAAAAACTCTTTGAGTAAACGGTCTTCATTGGCGGCTGTGGCACGTTCTGCACCGCTGGTGCTATATAAGTTATCATTTTGAACAGGAAATGCACCATGTGGCAGTCGTTCATTCAAGTCGCTGTCATCTACAGATAACTCATGGATTACACGATCATTGGAGGCCTTAATCAGACGTCCAACTTCACGACTGATCACTACCACATAGTATTGCACTGCATAAGATAGCTCACGAATAAAATCACGCACTGAAAATTGTTGATCAATCACAATACGTTCTTGGGTAGGGAATGGCAGACGCAGTACTTGTGCACTGTCGGCTGTGGCAAAAATAGCCAGACTGTCTAAATGGTAGTTGGGATTCAAATCTTTGGTTTGATGATGAATCTGTTCTAAAATTTGTGCCACCAGACGTTTGTCATAGTCTGCCAACAGGCGTTCTTCGAGTTGTTTAAGTTGGTTTTTAAGAGCAATCACATCTTGCTGATTGTCTGGAAAGGTACGATGTGTGGGTAGAAATAAGCTGACTGCAGGTTGTGCCTGCACATTTTTAAGTTGGTTGAGGGTGTCTGTTAAATTAAGCATGTTGGAATTCCTCTTCTAATGAAAATAAGAAGAACAACCAAATGCTTGAGCAAGATAAAACTCAAAGTACTGCTTTATACTCCACTCAAGTCAGTTTTAGTCAGCATCTACAACATTTTGCTACCGTGCTAAGTGCTGCATAAAATGCCGAATAGCATTGTATAAAAGCTGACAAAACAACATTTTCGGTTGTTCAAGTCTGAAAAAAACGAAATAAAAAACTAAAAATAGAAAAGATAAAAAATAAGCAAAAACAGCATAACAAGGAAAGTTATTCAATCGCCTGCTTTTGAATAGAGAAATACCTGAAAAATGTAAGGGATTATGAGACCTTGGTAATTTTGTAAACTGTGTATAAAAAAGCAGTGCCGAGGCACTGCTTTTGGGTTTCTCAATTGCGATTCGCAATTACATATTCGGGTAATTCGGACCACCGCCACCTTCAGGTGTTACCCAAGTGATGTTCTGTGATGGGTCTTTAATGTCACAAGTCTTACAGTGAACACAGTTGGCTGCGTTAATCTGGAAGCGTTTTGAACCATCATCATTTTCCATGATTTCATAAACACCCGCAGGGCAGTAGCGCTGTGCAGGCTCATCCCATTTAGGTAAGTTTACGTTCACTGGAATAGAGGTATCTGTCAACTTTAAGTGTGCTGGCTGATTTTCTTCATGTACGGTATTCGATACGAACACTGAAGATAAACGGTCAAAAGTCAGCTTGCCATCTGGTTTTGGATAGTTCGGTTTAAAGCTGGTTGCATCTACAGTTTTGAGTGCGCTGAAATCAGGCACTAAATCATGCAAAGTAAATGGTACTTTAAACACGTTCTGGTCGATAAAGTTAAACGCACCACCCATCCATTGACCAAACTTATGCATTGCAGGGCCAAAGTTACGTGCGCTATAAAGTTCTTCTTTCAGCCAGCTGTTGTTGAATTTTTCAGTGTAAGCCGTTAGCTCTTTCACAAAGAAATCTTCGCCTTCAGTTACGCGAGCAATCGCCAAGTCACCGCCTTTTGCGACACCTGCAGCAATCGCTTCAAATACTGCTTCACCGCAAAGCATGCCAGACTTCATGGCGGTATGAGAGCCTTTGATTTTGGCAAAGTTTAAGAAGCCTGCATCATCACCAATTAAAGAACCACCTGGGAAGGTGAATTTTGGCAATGAGTTAAAGCCACCTTTGGTCACAGCACGTGCACCATAAGAAATACGCTTGCCGCCTTCTAGATACTGTTTAATTAGAGGGTGAGTTTTCCAGCGCTGCATTTCCATAAATGGATACATGTGTGGGTTGGTATACGACAAGTCCACAATCATACCCAAAGTCACTTGGTTGTTTTCTGCGTGGTATAACCACCAACCGCCTGACGAACCTGTTTCACTTAATGGCCAGCCTGCACCGTGCATGACTAAACCTGGTTTGTGTTTTGCAGGGTCAATTTCCCAAAGTTCTTTAATACCAATCCCGTAGTGTTGCGGATCGGCATCTTTATCCAAATTGAATTGCTGGATTAAACGCTTACCTAAATGACCACGACAGCCTTCTGCGAAAATGGTGTATTTGGCATGTAGTTCATAACCCGGTGTGAAGTTATGCGTTGGCTCGCCATCTTTACCAATGCCCATGTCACCAGTTTGGATGCCTTTAACCGTACCATCGGCATGGTAAAGAATTTCAGATGCCGCAAAGCCAGGGAAAATAGAAACTTCTAATTCTTCGGCTTTTTGACCTAACCAACGCACCACGTTGCCTAACGAGATCACGTAGTTACCATCGTTATGCATGGTTTTAGGCACCATCCAATGCGGTGCTTGCTGAGCTTTTTCAGGTGACATCAAGAAGAAAGTTTTATCTTCAGTCACAGGCACATTTAAAGGCGCACCTTCTTCTTTCCAGTTAGGAAATAACTCGTTGATGGCGCGAGGCTCAAGAATTGCACCCGAAAGGATATGCGCACCAACTTCAGAGCCTTTTTCGACCACACAAACGGACAGATCATTTAAATTGTTTTCAATTGCAAGTTGACGAATTTTGATCGCAGCAGAAAGACCCGCAGGGCCTGCGCCTACGATGACTACGTCAAACTCCATCGATTCACGTTCGATGTGTTCCATGTAGGACTCCTCATATAATTGAAGGTGGCAACCGCATCAAGCAACGGTGCTGCCATGAGTATTTTTAGTTGCCAGACACAAATTTAATCGTGTCTTTTACAGTATGGGTAAGTATTGTGAGCTAGTATAGTTTTAAACCGAGTCTTAGCCAATTGGCTGAATCGTATTATTTTTCCGTCAGTAAGGTACTGCAGCATGAAGCATGACGATAATTCAATCAAACCGACAGAAAATGTAGCTACGGCTGATAATAAAAATTTAATGCACATTGCACAATATATAAAAACTGGACAGTCAGGTCACAAAAGATCAATCCCTCCTTTGGAGCAATGGCATCCAAAGCATTGTGGAGCAATGGATTTGCTGGTCAAAGCCAATGGAGAATGGTGGCACGAAGGTCAATTGATCAAACGTCAGGCATTGGTTGATCTGTTTTCTAGTGTGTTATGGAAAGAGCAGGGCAAGTTTTATTTAAAAACCCCAGTGGAACAAATTGAAATCCAGGTAGAAGATGAGCCTTTGTTCATCAATCAGGTTGATGTGGTCGAAATCGGACAGCAAAATTATATTCAACTTATCACTACACATCAGGATATTGTGATTGTTGATGCCGAGCATCCTATTTTTATGCGTGAATATGCAGGTGAGCTGCGTCCTTATGTGCATGTGCGTTTTGGTATTAATGCCCTGATTCAGCGTGCGGCTTTTTTACATTTGGTGGAATTGGGCGAGCTGAGTGAAAATGCGCAGGGCGAAACGATTTTATCGTTGAAAAGTGGTGATTTGCACTTGCATTTAAGCAGCTGAGGTTTAAGCTTTATTCATCCCATTTTGTATTGCTGAATCTCTTGCTATGACAGCCATTCATCCTGTTTCTCCCTTAAATCAAGCCATGCCAAAAGCACAAGCCAGTGCGCCAATTGGTATTTTTGATTCGGGCATAGGAGGCTTGTCAGTTGCCATTGAAATTGCAGAATATTTGCCCAATGAGCGCATCCTTTATTATGCCGATACTGCACATGTGCCGTATGGCCCACGTGATGATCAAAATATTCGAGAACTCACTGCAGCTGCAATCGAATGGTTATATCGACAAGGTTGTAAAGTTGCGGTCGTGGCGTGTAATACTGCTTCTGCTTTTAGTCTAGATTATCTGCGCGATCATTACGGCGAAGATTTTCCCATTATTGGTTTAGTGCCTGCTTTAAAGCCTGCCGTATTAAATAGCCAAAGCAAAACTGTGGCTGTACTTGCGACGCCTGCGACTTTTCGCGGACAACTTATTAAAGATGTGATGCAGCGTTTTGCGATTCCTGCTCAAGTGCAAGTCTTGAATGTCACCAATCTAGATTTAGTGCCTTTTGTTGAGCAAGGGGCGCAAATGAGTGAGGCATGTTTAAGTTCCTTACAGCAGAGTTTGCAACCTGTGGTCGATCAGGGCGCGGACTATTTGGTGCTCGGTTGTACCCATTATCCTTTCCTAAAACCTGCGATTGAGTCCATTTTTGGTCAGAAACTGACATTAATTGACTCAGGAATTGCCGTTGCGCGTCAAACTTCCCGCATTTTAATTAAAAATGAGTTATTATTTGAACAAAGTTTGGCAGATACTTTACAAATTGCGTGTTATGTCAGCGGGAACAATGCAGAACAATTAAAGCCCGTGTTGCAGCATCTTATTCCAGGCAATATTTCTTGGAGTATCGCAAATGTGAGTACTGTGGACTGACTTTAAGATAATTTTTTTATGATTGGGGAAAGGCATTACAAGTAGACGGTGACCGACTTGTAATGGCAATAGGAGAGGGGAAACCAATGCTCGATAAGCGCTATCAGGTCTTTATCTCGACGTCTGGGGCAGATATGCAGCCAGAACGAGTGATCTTGGCACAAACATTGGTGGGAATGGGTTTTTTTTCGTGGGGTTTAGAACAACGTACCCCACTCAGCACTGCATTTGCACGCCGTCAAATTGATGATTGTGATTATGTGGTGATTCTATTGGGCAGCCAGTACGGTGAGCAATCGGTGTCGGGCGTGGGGTATATGCATTTAGAGTATATTTATGCAGTCACCAAGCAAAAGCCGATCATTGTATTTATGCACGAAGACCCAGATTCACGTGATTCATCTTTACATGATGAAAAACCTGAATTGCGTGAAAAATTCAAAGAGTTCCGTAAATTATTACAACAAGAAGTCGATCAGGTGTTTAGCTACCGCACTCTGCGTGATTTAGAGCTTGCTGTCCGCTTTAATATGTCGCAAATGCTAGAGCGTTATCCGACTTCTGGTTGGGTGCGCCCGCAAAATACACAAGCTTTGCATGATGAAATTGAACGTTTAAAAAGTAAGTTACGTCAGCTGGAAACCGATGTGGGACAGCGCGAAGCAGACCCGTTTCTAAGCGTATCTAAAGTGTCGATGAATGAATCATATCGTTTTGAATATCGCATGCATGCCTATCAGGATGGTAACTTTAGAGAGCTGAAAGTTGAGCGAAGTTTAAGTTGGGCGCAGTTGTTGGCAATTTTAGGCAATACTTTTATTCATCCAACCCCTGAAGAATATTTTTCGAAACGCATGAATGAATATTTGAATGAAACTGGTTTGGAGGATGCACGTCGGATCATGCCACGTGCGCATGCAGTTGCACGTGCCCAAATCAATATTCGGGCCTTGCATCAGATTAAAATGCAAATGCGTCAAAATGACTGGATTGTGCAGGCGGGGCGTGATGATCGTCAGCGGATGTTGTGGCAAACCACGGCAAAAGCGCAAAAACTTTTAGAGAGCAATTTGCTAGATACCGATCGGGTTTATTCATTTAAAACACCGTATTAATCTCTCAATACAGAGTGAAAAAACTGTTAAAGTAGTCGGGCTCAATCATCAGACACGAGGGCTGGATGTTGTCTACAGCAAAACCCAAAGTAACCGTTCTTTTAGCCAATTTAGGTACGCCTGATGAACCGACTGCAGCAGCGGTTCGCCGTTTTTTAAAGCAGTTTTTGTCTGATCAGCGCGTGATTGAAATTCCCAAACCGATTTGGCAAATCATTTTGAACTTATTCATTTTGCCATTTCGTCCTAAGCGTGTTGCACATGCTTATGCTATGGTATGGCAGCAAGATTCACCCATGCGGGAAATTTTGTTGCAACAGGTTGCGGCTTTAAAGCAACAGTTGATACCACAGTATTCAGATATTGAATTAGAGATTGTGCCTGTAATGACCTATGGCAATCCTGGGATTCAGCAAGCATTGGCAGGTTTGAGTCAAAACCCACCTGATCATGTGATTTTATTTCCGCTGTTCCCGCAGTATTCAGCTACATCCACTGCGCCTTTGTACGATGCCGTTGCCCACTGGATTCCGAAGCAACGTAATTTACCTGGGCTGTCGATCATTCGTGATTATTATCAGCATCCTTTATATATTCAGGCTTTGGCGCAAAGTGTACGTGACTTTCAGGCCGAACATGGTGTGGCAGAAAAATTATTGATGTCATTTCATGGCATTCCACAACCCTATGCTGATAAGGGCGACCCTTATGCCGAGCGTTGCCGTATCACTGCACAATTGGTTGCCGATGCTTTAAATTTAAATGATGAACAATGGGCAATTAGCTTCCAGTCACGTTTTGGCAAACAGGAATGGGTCAAACCCTATACCGATGTCTTACTTGAAGAATGGGGACAGCAGGGCGTGAAGTCGGTGCAAATTATGAGTCCTGCTTTTTCTGCAGATTGTTTGGAAACGCTAGAAGAATTGGCAATTCAAAACGCAGAATTGTTTTTACAAGCAGGTGGCAAAGAATATGCCTATATTCCTGCACTGAATACTCGTGCCGATCATTTGGATTTGCTCAAACATTTACTTCAAGCTAATCTTGATGCTGTAAAGCTTAACCTAAGCCATTAATTTTTGAGGTTCGCCACCATGTTGCAAGTCAAAATTGTTCCCGTCACCGCTTTTCAGCAAAACTGCTCGATTGTGTGGGATGCAGAAAGCAAAGAAGCAATTTTGATTGATGCAGGCGGTGAGCCTGAAAAGCTGAAAGCCGAAGTTGAAGCGTTGGGTTTAACGGTGAAAGCTTTGTGGCTCACTCATGGACATTTAGACCATGCGGGGGCTGTTGGTGCGTTGCAACATTACTGGAATGTTCCTGTGATTGGTCCACAGAAAGAAGATGCTTTTTGGTTAGATCAACTGCAAGAAGTGTCTGCACGTTATGGTTTTCCTATCCCTGAACAAGTCACGGTTACACAGTGGTTAGAGGGTGGTGAAGTGCTGCAATTGGGTCAAGAAAGCTTTGAAGTGCGTTATGCACCAGGGCATACCCCAGGCCATGTGATGTTTTATAATGCAAAATATGGCGTCTTGTGGACAGGCGATGTGCTATTTAAAGGCTCGATTGGACGCACCGATTTTCCACGTGGGAATCATCAACAATTATTAGATTCAATTCAGCGCGAGTGTTTTAGTTTGCCCGATGACACTCAGTTTATTTCGGGGCATGGTCCCATCAGTACCATTGGATTTGAAAAACAGAACAACCCTTTTGTGGCGGGGCAAGCAGGTTAAAAGCAGTGTGTATTTATGCTTTAAGAAAAAGTCAGCAGTCGCTGACTTTTTTATTTGCGAAAGGGATTATTCAGCATTTGTTTGCTTTCAATTGCAAACAGCATTGTGAAAATTGTCAGTAAGATGCCTATGCACAGCATGAGTAAATCATGCGCGTACAGTCCAAAGCCTAAACTGCTGGTAGAGAGTAAAATACACAGCATTACAATTCCTTTTAACATGATTTCCATGGTGAAATGTTCCTAGGTTATTTTTTTGCTTTCTTTATTGTTATGTGCAGTGACGGAGTCACGAATAGTGCAAAGTATAACCTGTGCTAATTCTGCTGAAAGCAATTATAGAACAACTAAATTTTGAATAATTTTTCTAAAAATGTGAAAAATTCCATGAAACTGTGTGTAGTTTTAGGCAATATTTGGCGTGGAAATTTATTGCTTATTCCTCAGAGTTTTCTGCTTGCGGAGCATCTTGGGTGGGTAAGCGATACTCGTCATTTGCCCATGCGCCTAAATCAATTAACTTGCAACGCTCGGAACAAAATGGACGAAAAGGATTGTCTTCCCATTGTGTAGCTTCGCCACAACGTGGGCAAGGGAAAGTACGTGGCATGCTGAACTCCTATGAAAAATACAGGATTGGATTAGGCAAATAGCACCTGACTTGGTAGACTTGTGCCGAATTTTGTAAGTTTGATCTGATTATGCCAATTCGTCAATTTCAAGCCCAGCGTATGCATGCCCCTCGTGATTTTCAAGCCATTGCCAATGAATCGATTTGTGTTGAAATTGGTGCGGGAAAAGGCAGGCATGCTTTATTATTTAGTGGGCAGCATCCTGAGCACAAGTTGATTGCAATTGAGCGCACCCGTGAAAAATTTTTGGCGATGCAAAAACAGCATCAGCTTGAAGGTCAGCAGAACTTACAGATTGTTCATGCCGATGCGATTCCATGGATTGTGCATGCTTTATTTCCTGCTCAAGTCGAGCAATTCTTTATTTTATATCCGAATCCAGAACCACATAATGCCACCCAGCGTTGGTTGAATATGCCGTTTTTTGAGTTTCTATTGTCGCGTTTAAAAGCAGGCGGCAGTATTACTTTAGTAAGTAATATTCCTGAATATATTGCAGAAGCACAGCAACAGCTGATTGAAGTGTGGAAATTGCCATTTATTCAGCAGGATGTTCCAGTAGATTCAGCACGCACTCACTTTGAAATCAAATATTTAGCACGTGGTGAGCGTTGTCAGGAACTGCTGATCACCAAACCTGCGGCTTATACAACCCGTTTTGATGATTTTCAGCCTTTGCAAGGACAGCAGCCAACTTTAACACCTGCTGCAGTTGAGGCGAAAGTTTCTGCAGACTCAAGTGCAACAACTGAGTAAACAGGCATGAAACAGCGCATTGCAATTATAGGAGCAGGACCAGCAGGGCTAATGGCTGCCGAAGTGCTGAGTCAGTATGCCTATGATGTGCATGTCTATGAGCAAAAACCTTCCGCGGCACGTAAGTTTTTGATGGCGGGTAAAACAGGTCTGAATATTTCACATGCCGAACCGATTGCACAATTTGTTCAGCGTTATGATCAGACGGAATGGTTGGCGCCGTGGATTCAACAATGGGATGCGGCTTGGATTCAAAACTGGATGCAGAGTTTAGGGATTCAGTCTTATGTAGGTTCATCGGGGCGGATTTTCCCACAAGAAATGAAAGCCGCACCTTTGCTGCGCGCATGGTTAAAACGCTTGGTTGATGCAGGCGTGCAGTTTCATTATCGGCATCAGGTATGTGATTTAAATAATAATCAACTCAGTATTCAAAATCTAAGTACAGGTCACATTGAACAACAGCAATTTGCCGCCATTGTGATGGCATGTGGGGCAGTGTCGTGGTCGAAATTGGGTAGTGATGGTGCATGGCAGCGTTGGTTATCTGCCAATGAAATTCAGCCTTTCCAAGCCAGCAATGCAGGGGTGGAATGTCACTGGTCTAACTATATGCAGCCAGTTTTTGGACAACCTTTAAAACGTGTGCAAGCATGGGTGAAAGGCGCTGAAGCGAGCATGGGCGATATTGTGATTAGCCATTATGGTTTGGAAAGTGGCTTAATTTATAAGCAAGGGCGAGCATTGCGACAGTTGCAGCACGCTCAACAACCGCTGCAGTTACAACTCGATTTGCTACCCGATTTAACCGTTGAGCAACTCTACCAAAAGTTGCAACCTTCCAAAAAACAGTCTGTAAGCAATATTTGGCGTAAGGCAGGTTTGGATGCCGTGAAGTCTGCAGTCGTGCGTGAGTTGGTGGATAAAGCCCTTTGGCAGCAACCTATGCAATTGGCGCAGCAGATTAAAAATTTAACGGTGCCTTTAAAGGGTTTTCGTCCTATTGAAGAAGCAATTAGCTGTGCGGGCGGAGTCAAACGTGAGGTTTTATCTGCACAATTGCAGTTAAATTCCAATCCACACGTTTTTCTCTGTGGTGAAATGCTGGATTGGGATGCGCCAACGGGCGGCTATTTGCTGACAGCCTGTTTTGCTACAGGACGCGCTGCCGCTGAAGGAGTGCATCAGTATTTACAGCAGCGTCCGTAAAACACGTTATTCATCAAGTTGTGGATATTGCCCACGCCAATGTTCTAGTTGTTGCTGCGCCTGTAGCAAGTCTGCTAAGCCTTGCTGACGTTGTTCTTTACTGACAGGATAAGGTGCAGAAGTTGTATTTTGAGTTGCTAGATATTGCGCTTGCTGTTCCCAATAATGACTCATTAGGCCTTGAATATAACGCCCTTGCGGTGTCTTTAAATCCAGTTCTTTGAGCATACTCAAGGCAGATTGAATGTTGTCCTGCAGGCGATTTTGTGCAAATGCAGCATCGAGTTGTTGGCTTTCATGCAAGCGTTCTAACTCATCTTCCAAATCATTGCTCATTTGGTCATGGCGTTGTTCATAATCCATCAGCAATTGAATATCATGCGGGTCATCCGCAGTCATTTCAAAGGGCTGAATCGCGGCTTGCTCGACCTGAGTTTGCATGATTTGATCTTCAGGGCTGAGTTTGTCTGCATGTTCTACTTTGCTGCGCTCGCAAGCGCTGAGGGAGAACGCCAAAAAAATTGTTAAGGGAGCAATCGCGTGTTTAAAGGTTATTTGCATTTATTTGCTCCCTCTCATTCAACTTTTTGATAGACATACAAATGTGTACAATAGGGAAATTCAATTTCATCTTGCACATGCTTATTCGTATATTCTAATACTAATTGTTCAAATTGTGTTTTGAGTTGTTGTTGCTGTTCAGTTGGCATTGCAGCAATGAAACTGGTCGAAAGCAAACGCTTAGACACGACTTGTTCAACTGTACCAACATGCGTGTGATGAAATTTCTGCTCGTGAGTAAGTTGGAATAAATCTGTATCGGCAAATACCTGACGCCAGTCCTGATTGTGAAAACGCGGTGTATCGCCCTCAAAAGGCAAAATCATCTGTGCCAGTGCATTGACCCAATTGACTGAAATATCACGTTGATTCCAAATTAACAGCAAATGACCTTGCGGTTTTAAGATTCGGTGAATTTCCTTTAAACTTTGCAGATTGGCAAACCAATGAAAAGATTGCGCACAGCTCACCAAATCTGCACATTGATCGTGCAGTGGTAATTGCTCACTTCGTGCTTGAATTGTCTTAACTTGTGGGTAAAGTTGTTCTAATTCGGCTAACATGCTGGCAATCGGATCTACCGCTATAAGCTGAGTTGTCAGTTTGAGCAAATGTGGCAGGAACTTTCCTGTGCCAGAACCCAAGTCTACAATATTGCTATTAAGTGGAACTTGGAGCTGATCTTGCAGGAAAACATCGACTTCTTGCGGGTAACTGGGACGAACTTGTTGATATAGGTTTGCCCCTAAAGCAAAACCTTGTTGTGCGGCAGGATGTAGAGATTGTGTCATATTTTGCGATTTTTAATCTGCTGTGCATCTATAAAATAACATATTCACTTTTGGACTTGCGTACAGGGTATTCAAGTTTAAAGTAACGGTTTAATTCAGCGCCTTGGCGCCGGTGTGGGAATGGACAAACACATAATTTTTGAAGACGGACATATCCGCGCTATTTTCATGAAAGGCTCATCTCAGGAGCTGATTTTTTCTTTTGGCGATTTAATTACACGGGCCAAAGGAACGTCTATTAATGCCGAAAAATCACTGGAAAAGTTTCATTTTAATGTGATTGGGGTCATGCCTAAGGAAAAATCATGGTTTCCTGAAGCTTCTATGCGTGCCATGTTGGCAGCCATTCAAGACCTGATTGCTCTGTTTAAAATTCGCGTGGGCTATGGCGGCTCAATGGGTGGCTATGCGGCAATTAAATATTCCAATTTGCTGGATTTAAACCGCATTGTGGCTTTGGTGCCGCAATATTCAATTGACCCTGAAGATATTCATGACCCACGCTATAACATGTTTTATCATGCAGACTTAAATGCCAATATGCGCATTCAAGCGCAAGATGTATCGGCACAGCGTGAATATATTGTGGTCTATGACCAATATTATGCTGAAGATCGTGGGCATTATTTAAAAATTCAGCCTTTAATTCCGCATTTACATACCTTACATTTGCCATTTACAGGGCATGATGCAATTGCGATTTTAGCCAACTCTGAATTACTGAATGACTTTTTAACCCATCCTTTTGATGCGCCGTTCTTTTACCAAAAAATTCGCAAGGTGAAAAAAAACAGCAAGTTTTACTATCGTAAAGTGATTGAAAATGTCTTGCCGAACCATCGCTGGTCTTTAGGTCGTATTTTAAAATACAATAACTTACAGCTAGACAGTAACTTTTTTGATGCCAAGTTGAAACAAAACCTGATTCGCTCCTTGCTTAGCAATAAACAGGTCGATCAGCACGATTTAAACAAACTTGGCTTACAAATTCAGTTACCGTATGAAAATCGTAATGTCTTGCTCGACCATTTTGGTCATGGTTTGGTGTTTAACATCATCAGCCAAAAAATTGAGAGCTATGCCGCACATGCAATTGCCTTAAACCATAAATTCCTGATTCCGATTTATGCAAAGGGCAGTGGTTTGGTGCAAATTTATCTGAATGATGAACGCTATTTAATTAGTATGAATGATCGTCATGTCATGAAACTATGCAAAGAACAAGATGCACTTGCTGCAGGCATGCACCCATTAATATTGAAAAAATATAGCGACTATTTTGTGTTGAGCTATAAAGATTTGAACCTGAGCAGTGATGAGTTTGGCGGCAACGACTTTGTGGAAGATTTGCCAGATACTGCCAAATTTACCCTAGAACTGGAACAGTAAGCTGCAAAGTTTGATCCATTATTTAGAAGGTTTAAATTTTAGACACTTGTATTGTTTTGCCATTGGGCTAAGATGATCTTAAAACATGGTTTTGTTGATCATTCCAAGGGTAGTATGTATGACCAAGTTGTTGATGCCTGCTGTGCTTGTTTTGCTGTCCAGTTTCATTTTATCTGCGACTTTGTTTGCAGATGCGCCTGAGCCGAAGGCTTATCTATTTTTTGCTTTAGGTTTGTTGGTATTGTTGGGATTAGGCGCTTATGTATTCCGACAAATTCAAAAATCGATACGCTATCACATGAATAAGCCTGCAGATTAAATGCAGGCTTTTTTATTTGCACTGAGTTGTTTTTATAATTTTGAGCAAACCAATAAATCAAAAAAATTATAGCTTAATCACTTTAATTTCTTCTTCAGTATCTGTACTTGGTGGAGTCTGAGTCTGTGCTTCTTGAGTAGGTGCGGCAATGGTGGCTGCAGGGGCGATATTCTGCGAA
This sequence comes from Acinetobacter sp. YH01011, assembly GCF_013420785.1. Taxonomy (NCBI): domain Bacteria; kingdom Pseudomonadati; phylum Pseudomonadota; class Gammaproteobacteria; order Moraxellales; family Moraxellaceae; genus Acinetobacter; species Acinetobacter sp. YH01011. Next base: position 65,966 of record NZ_VOYG01000005.1, on the reverse strand, counting down.
GGCGCGCTTAATGGTGCTTGATAGATAGGCACGGCATGATCACTTTGTCCTGTAATCACTTCTTTGGTTTCCTGAATTTTAGTATTTACATTGTTGGCAAGTTGCTGCCCAGTATGTTTGGCTTGAGCCGCACCCTGACTGCCCAATTGTTTGGCGTTGTCTAAAGCTTGATGTGCCGATGGGCGAATTTTTTCAATACCTTTTTCGGTTACTTCACCGACTTTTTGTGCTGCCTGAATCACACCTTCCTGAGTTTTATATGCCCAAACATGTAAGAGGTTTGGATTGTCTGCATAAGGCTGAATTGGTTTATTACTTTGAGTTTGTGCAGCACTACTTTGTGCCCACACCGAAGCACTACTGAACAATAGTCCAATACAAATGCTGATATTGATCTTTTTCATTGTGCTGTGCCTCTTAGGATGCCGAATACTGGTCGTTGAAAGGTTTTGAATGGAATGTACTGCATTGTATAAAGCCTAGATGATCTGCAGTGTTTATTTTTCGCAAGTATGATGTGTTTTTAGGTGAAATTTACAGTGTTTGAGACTTTAAAGTGCTTGAAACTATGGCAGAGTTTCAGACTTAAAGAAGAAGACCCACATAAAATTGTGGGTCTTGTTACTCTGGAGAGTTGTTAAAGCAGGGCAGCAATGGCTACACTGCTTTTATCATCTTAGTTTGAAATATCAAGCGATGCTGTATTTATATTGAAAGTCCAACAATCTTGCTACATCAAGATACATTCAAAGCTGTTTTTAGCTTAGTTGCATTGTGCAAGCGCATCTTTATGAAAATGGTTGCGTAAGGTGATGAAGTTCTTTTGCACAGTTGCATCATGCAAGTCAAAGTGAGTTGCTATGCTAGTCCCATCTTGTGCAAATGTTGCAGAACCAGCTGAAATTAATGCATTGCCTTTAAATGCCCATTGTTCAATAGAACGACCTGCTTGCAGTGTGCCTGTAAATTCGATCACGCATTTATCAATAAATTTTGTGAGTTTGGCGCTGTTATTGACAGTGTCTGGGTAAACTTCAATATTTTTCACTTCTTGTAAAACACCTGCAGTAAGCTGCGGAATAACAGGTGCAGAAGTACACGCACTAAGAGAAAGGCAAGTTAAACCCGATAAAATGAGTGTTTTAAGTTTCATAAGCTCGTTTTCTTGTTGAGTGTTGTTAGGTTGAGTATAGGGAATCTGAAGTGAAATGCCTATAGTATTCTTTGGAGGTGTTTATTCCTGATTTATATAGTACTCATAGGGGTAATAGATGAAAAAGGCATTACGCATTCTTTTTCTAATAAGATAGAACATAATTGATAAAGGAATTGATTGGGTGAAATATTTACAAACTCACTTACTACAGGTCTTAACGTACCCTGCAATAGTTCATTGGCTTCACTAGGTCTGTAACGTGCTACCGTGCCAAGATAAAACATGGATAACAACGTGTAGGATAGATGAGGTAAATCAGCTGCTTTTAAATCAACATAATAGCGGTAGCCTGTGTTGGTTAGGATTGGCGTAATGTCAAATTGACAATACTCTTTTAAGATATTTTGATAGATTGTATTTGTATTTTCTCTTGTATATGATTTTCTGTATTTAGATCTATATACAATTTTTCCTTCACGAGGGAATCCATCTTTAAAATAATTAAGTCGTTTCTCCTTGAGAAACTTAGTTATATCCACTTTTGTTTTTTGTTCATTATCAATTATCACTTCAGTAAATAATTTATTGTGTTCTGAATTGGTTAGAATCTCTACATTAATGGGTAAAAGTTTTCTTTTATTTATTAAGTTTAAGCTATGACAGAGGCTGTGAATTTCAGGAATATTTGTTACAGCTTGACGAAAGTTTATGTTTAATGGGTGATTAATTTTTTTACCAAGTATTTCTGAAAATATAGCAAATATGTTCACGCCTTCATTGGTTTTAGGTTTTACCTGAATTACTCCTTCAGTGCCAAGAGGTAAGTTTAAGCCATGATGCTCATGAACTGTTTCAAGCTCAATTTTGTTATAAGAAAGGAAGCATTTAACTAAGTTGAGCATTCCATAGTATAAAAGAGTGGCTCTTGTAGGCAGTAAGACACTATTAGCTGCTTTGTAAAAGGACTCTGCAAGAGAAGAAAAATATAATGCACGTTCGAGAAAAACTTTATTTTCACCACGGCTTTTTGATATTTTTTGTTGGAGATGTGAGTTAATTAACGACCATGGATCACTAGTTAATATTTGTTGATCACCAGCGTTTAAATTTGCAAAAGAAAATCTTAATTTATTATATTTAAATAGAGCTATTTCACCCTTTTCTAACTTACTCATTTTTACCCACATAAATAAAACCCCACTAATTTATAGCGGGGTTTCTTTTAATTTACAAGTAATTAAGACTTTAGTGCTGCAACACACTTACATCTGCAACACGTGTAAATAAATCACGTAACTGCGCGAGTAAACGTAAGCGGTTGGCTTTCAACTCAGCATCATCTGCCATCACCATGACACTGTCAAAGAAGGCATCAATAGGCGCACGTAATGCAGCCAATTGAGAAAGTGCAGTGGTGTAGTCTTTTGCTGCCAATAATGGCTCAACCACAGGTGTGATTTTTGCAAGTTCAGCGAATAATGCTTTTTCTGCATCTTCTACCAAGTTTACTTCAACGACAGTACCTTCAGGCGCGGTTTCTTTGGCTAAAATGTTGGCAACACGCTTGTTTGCAGCAGCCAATGCAGCCGCTTCAGGCAAGGCACGGAAGTGATTTACTGCATTCACACGCTTATCAAAATCTAGTGGAGATTTTGGTGATAAAGCTTGAACGGCTTGAATCACATCTACCGCAACACCTTGATCTTCGTATTTCGCACGGTAACGACCTTCAAGGAATGCGACTGCATCTGCCAAAGTCTTGTCGTGATCTTTTAATACATCGCCATAAGCAGCCAATGCCAGCTTGATCAGGTCTTCGATAGATACATCAAGTTCATTTTCAGTCACTAGACGCAGGATACCAATGGCAGAACGACGTAGCGCAAATGGGTCTTTAGAACCTGTAGGTGCCTGACCAATACCGAAAATACCAGTTAAAGTATCTAGACGATCCGCAAGGGCAATCGTTGTACCCGTTTTGGTTTTAGGCAGAACGTCACCCGCGAATTTAGGTAAATATTGCTCACCTAAAGCTTCTGCAACTTCGTCATTTTCACCTTCAAGACGTGCGTAGTAAGTACCCGCGATGCCTTGAAGTTCTGGGAATTCACCTACTAACTCAGAAGTTAAGTCGCATTTTGCAAGCAGGGCAGCTTTTTCAGCATCTTCAGCTTTTGCACCCGTAATCGGAGCAAGTGCGACAGCCAGTTTAGCAATACGTTCAGACTTGTTCCACAAAGTACCCAGTTGTGCCTGGAATACCATGTTGGCCAGTTTCTCTTTACGAGAAGCTAATGGCTGTTTCTGGTCTTGCAGGAAGAAGAACTCAGCATCTGACAGACGTGGACGAACCACTTTCTCATTACCTTCAATAATTTGAGTCGGATCTTTAGACTCAATGTTTGAAACGGTAATGAAGTAAGGCTGTAATTTGTTGTCGCTATTGACCAAACAGAAATACTTTTGGTTGTCTTGCATGGTGGTAATTAAAGCTTCTTGCGGCACAGCAAGGAAACGCTCTTCAAAGCTGGCACGTAAGGCAACAGGCCATTCAACCAATGCAGTTACTTCATCACGTAGGTCGCTTGGTACAATCGCAATCGCATTAACTTCATCTGCCAACGCTTTTACTTGCTGATCAATGATCGCTTGACGCTCTTCAAAAGAAGCGACAACGTGCGCTGCTTTTAACTTCTCAAGGTATTCATCTGCATGTGCAAGGGTGATTGCTTCAGGTGCATGGAAACGATGTCCATAAGTGACATTACCTGCCTGATGGTCTTGAATCGTTGCTTCAATTACTTGATGATCTTTAAGTAAAACGACCCATTTTACTGGGCGCACAAATTCAGTACGGCTTGCAGCAGAACGCATACGTTTTGCAATTGGCAGGTTGTCCAATGCTGTTTGTAAAATGTGTGGCAATAACGCATCAAGGCTTTGACCTTTCACGTCTTTTAAGTAGCACACTTTTTCAACTTTACCTGCTTGGAATGTAGATACTTGATCTACAGTAATGCCTTGACCGCGCATAAAGCCTTCAAGGGCTTTGGTTGGTTTGCCTTCGGCATCGTAAGCAGCTTGAACAGCAGGGCCGTCAAAGCGTTTTTGTGTGTCTGCTTGTGCGGCATCAACATTAGCAATTTTAAGTGCCAAGCGACGTGGTGCTGCATAGGCTTCAATTGCATCAAAAGCCAAGCCTGCATCTTTTAAACCTTTTTCAGTTTCTGCAAGTAGTGCATCACGTAAGGTTTTTAAGCTTTTCGGTGGGAGTTCTTCGCAACCGAGTTCAAATAAAACTGTATGTTTAGACATTATTTGCTTTCCTCAGTATTTTGCGCTTTGGCTTCCGCTTCAACCTGTGCTTTTAATTGTGCCAAGACTTCATCACGTAAATGTGGTTCAGCCATTGGGAAGCCTAATTTTGCACGTGCAGCCACATAACTTTGTGCAATAGAACGTGCCAAAGTACGGACACGTAAAATATAACGCTGACGCTCAGTCACAGAAATTGCACCGCGCGCATCCAAGAGGTTAAAGCAGTGAGATGCTTTAATCACTTGCTCATAAGCAGGTAGCGGTAATTCTGCTGCAATTAAACGGCTCGCTTCTACTTCATAGAAGTCAAACAGTTCAAACATTTTTTCTACAGGTGCGTATTCAAAGTTATAGGTCGATTGTTCAACTTCGTTTTGATGGAACACATCGCCATACGTTACAGTACCAAACTGTCCTTTAGTCCAAACCAAGTCGTAAACTGAGTCTACACCTTGCAAGTACATTGCCAGACGTTCAAGACCGTAGGTGATTTCGCCTGTTACAGGGTAGCACTCAACACCACCGACTTGCTGGAAGTAAGTAAACTGAGTCACTTCCATGCCGTTTAGCCATACTTCCCAACCCAAGCCCCAAGCGCCAAGAGTTGGAGATTCCCAGTTATCTTCTACAAAGCGAATGTCATGCACCAATGGGTCAATTCCAATTGCTTTTAAAGAATCTAAATACAACTGTTGAATGTTGTCTGGGTTTGGTTTCAGCACCACCTGAAATTGATAGTAGTGTTGTAAGCGGTTCGGGTTTTCGCCATAACGACCATCTTTAGGACGACGAGATGGTTGTACATACGCCGCGTTCCATGTTTCTGGACCTAAAGCACGTAGGAAAGTGGCAGTGTGGAATGTCCCTGCACCCATTTCCATATCGTAAGGTTGTAAAACGACGCAGCCCTGCTCCGCCCAGTAGTTTTGTAAGGCAAGAATTAAGCCTTGAAAGGTATCAATATGCGATATGGCGCGACTCATGGTCATCCACTTAAAATTAGAGAAAAATTGTGCTCAATTATAAGGATTTTGCGGGGTGCTGGCAAAGGTTAAAGCACAACTAGCGGTTGGTTGTTTGGGGTTTTACAAATTCACTGATAAATGAAAGATATAAAACAAATACATCTTACTGAATGATTGCCTTATAATCTTGTCCAATTGTCACCACTGGATTGCCTGCCCGTGTTTCATTCACAACTTGATTGGCTGAATACGCTGAAACCCAATTTTAAAGTATTGCCGTTAAAAGAACGCCTACTTTGTGGTTTGGGCGCATTATTGGGTTTGGCATTATCTTCCCTGATCAGTTGGTGGGTGTTGGGCGATATTAACGCATGGTATATCGCGCCAATGGGTGCATCTTCGGTATTGTTGTTTGCTGTGCCTGCCAGTCCTTTGGCGCAGCCGTGGAATATTGTAGTTGGGAACAGTATTGCAGCAATTATGGGCGTGAGCTGTGCTTTATATATTCCAAATTTAACCGAAGCCTTTAGTGTGGCTGTGGCTTTATCTATTTTCTTGATGATGACCACCGATTCGCTGCATCCACCGAGTGGAGCAGTGGCCATTACCGCAGTGCTTGGCGGAGATGCCGTGCGTGAGCTGGGTTATCACTTCATCTTTTATCCTGTGCTGCTTAATTCAGTTTTGCTGATGGTGATTGCAATTGTATTTAACCGCATGATTGGCAAGCCTTATCCTCAAACGCCACAGTTGAATCAACGTACCCAAGACCCAACGCCTACTCAAAAAGCCACTATTCAGCCGCAAGATATTCAAGATGTTTTAGATGCACAAACCCAGTTGCTAGATATTAGTGAATACGACTTACAAAAAATCATTTTAGAAGCGCAACACAAAGCCAGTGAACGACAAACTCAAGCACTGACTTGTGCCGATATTATGAGTAAAGATGTGGTCAGTTTGCAGCAAGATGAGGATATTCACAGTGCTTTAGAAAAATTCAAACACATGAATTTAATGAGTTTACCTGTCATTGATACAGAGCAACATTTGGTTGGAACTTTGGCGCTGTATGAAGTAGTGGAATGGTTTAAACACGCAACAGATTTGCCGTATAGCTGGAAACATCAAGTGAAACATATCATGTTACGCCAAGTGGTCACGGTGCAACCGCAACAAAGTATTCAAGACCTTGTGCCGTACTTTGTCGAGCGCTCTTTTAACTACATTCCTGTGGTAGAGCAGCAGCGTTTGGTGGGGATCATTAGCCGTGCCGATATGATTGCCGTCTTGAATCAACAGCTTGCTGTAAAGACCAATTAATAGACTCGCATTGTCGATGTGTATTCAACACGACTCAATCCTGAAATGCTGTGACTTTTAAAATATATTGCAGGTTGAAAGGCAAAAAAAAGCTACGATGCTTGGGGGAGCAATCGTAGCGAAAAAGAAGAAAGTTGTGTGAATAGGGTGGTGTCTACAAGTGAATCGGTAAATGATTCAAGCCTATGAATCTTTAAATATGGTCAGTCTTTCAAATTTCAATACCGTTTATCGGTCTTGATCAGGATTGACCGTGCGCACAGGTCTTGTGTAGCCCTGAGTATAGTTTGTTGTATTCGACTGGTTTTGTTTAGGGATCACCAACCACAACACCAAATACACCAAAATGCCAGGAAAGGCAGCGCTCATCACGGAAACAATCACAAAAATTAAGCGCAGTAAATTTGCGTTCCAACCAAAACGTTCAGCAATACCACCCATGACCCCAGCAATCATATTTGAGCGGTTAGAGCGATATAAACCAACATTGGCCATCTAATTCTCCTTAAGAGATCTAAAATTCAAAATAAATACAGGCTGATGTTTAGCTTCACAGCACATCATCTATATATAAAATAAAAATGGTGATGCACTTGGGTTTTTAAAGGGCGGTAAGCAAGGCAATTAGTAAAGTTATGTAACATTTGGTGTTGCTTAAACCAGCATCCACCTAAAATATCCTAAAGAAGCGATGGGCAGAGTAAGCGCTTGACCACAAAGGATTGAGGAAAAGCATGGCTTACATCGAGCTGCCTATTCAGTGGTTTGAATAGGACTGAGTATTCAGTCTGGTCACTCTATATGAGGGATAGTGTGTCAGCTAAATCAAATATTTGCGCAGTTTCAATATGGAGTGCAGTGGCATTGCTTGGATGCGATGATTCACAACTTGAGCAAGCTGCCGTGCAAAAATATACAGAACAGGCAGAAACCAAAAGACTGACTGAGGTGGCAGGGCAGGCAATCGCACCCATACAAACGGCTGCAACGGAACATCATATTCCCGAGAATCATCTGACTTATGTGGGACGCTATACCATTCAGATTAGCTGTGAAGATAAGTTTGTTATGTGCGAAAGCGGAAAAGTCGATTATATTCTGACCTTATTGCCTGATGGGACAGCGCATCGTATTTTTGTCAATGCGGGGCAAATCAGTTACGACAATAAAAAAAAATACCGCAAAGATTTATGGTTCTATGATGAAGACGCGCATCAAATTGTGGTGGCACGCGCCTCTGGGGTGAACTTTTACTATAATGTTGATCAAGACCATAATTTAATTATGGATAAAAACAAAATTGCGATTGCAACAGAAAATAATCGTGAATACTTTAAAAGCAATCCCTTACCTTCGCAAAATTATCATTTAATCAGAGCAAGTTAATTGTTGATTCAACTCAATTCTTAGCCCATGAGTGAAAAACTTTTGGGCTTTTGTTTTTTTACATCAAGTTTTTCTTTGGGATGTGTAAAGTATGATTTATCAATGATGGCACATCTTCTACAACTGAATGGAGCAGGGTGTAGTGGATAAAAGTGTTAGTCAAATAGGGCAGAATACGGGAATTGTATAGTAAATTACGAAACTGCATGATCCACAGAATAGTGCTGTGATGACTGGCAATTTAAAGGATTTTTTATAAGGAATGGTGGGTCGTCCGCGATTCGAACGCGGGACCAACGGATTAAAAGTCCGCTGCTCTACCGACTGAGCTAACGACCCAGAGGAGTAAAAATGATGATGATCATTTTTAGAATATCAACCTTGAAGAAGATGGTGGGTCGTCCGCGATTCGAACGCGGGACCAACGGATTAAAAGTCCGCTGCTCTACCGACTGAGCTAACGACCCATCTAAGGTTGATCAAGGAAATGGTGGGTCGTCCGCGATTCGAACGCGGGACCAACGGATTAAAAGTCCGCTGCTCTACCGACTGAGCTAACGACCCTGAACCAGCAATCAAGCAGGCTTGATTGTGAAGTGCAAGAAAAACCAGAGGGTTTTAAGCACCACTTCGTTTGATGGAGCGTATTGTAGCAAGATATGAAGCGAGCGCAAGTAAAAAATAAAAAAGTTGCCTATGTTTGATTATAAATGCAACAAATTTGTCGTATCTAATCAAAAAATAGGCAACCTGGTGGCTTAGAAGCGATATTGATACTGTTGAATATTGTCGTAAATTTCTTGGGTCAGTTCGCAATAAGCAGATTGGTTTGGCAATAATACCAGAATTTTTTCATCACACTGTTTTAAATCAAAACCTTGAGTTTTCAGGGTGTTCTTCTGATATTTAAATGTACCTGTAGTTTGCATTTGCTTTTGAATGCGTAAAAAAACGGGTACTGCATAAGCGGGCATTGCTTTTTTAAACTCCACCAGCATTTGACGCAAGTCTTGTTCATCTAACTGGCAGCCTTCGTTTAAGGTAATCGCAGCCATACCTGCACGACCATTGGTATGTGGGATTTCAACGCCATACACGACAGCTTCAGCAATTTTTTCATAGTCACTGACAATGTTTTCTACTTCTGTGGTGGATACGTTCTCACCTTTCCAGCGGAAGGTATCACCTAAACGATCAACAAACTGGGCGTGACGGAAGCCAATGTCGCGGACTAAATCGCCCGTGTTAAAATAGGCATCGCCTTGTTTAAACACGTTTTGCATCATCACCGCCTTGTTTTTTTCAGGGTCGGTGTAGCCATCAAACGGTGAGCGACGGGTGATTTTTCCAATCAATAAGCCAACTTCACCTTTTTTGACTTTCATGCATTTGCCTTTGGCATCGCGTACGGGTTCATTTTTTTCTTTATCAAACTGAATGACCGCATAAGGTGTCGGTGAAAAACCAACCGTGTTGTCAAAGTTAAACACGTTGCTAAAACCGACGTTGCCTTCGCTAGATGCATACAGTTCCAGAATTTCCTGAACCCCAAAGCGTGTTTTGAATTTGCTCCAAATATTAGGACGCATGCCATTGCCAATCATTTTGGTCACACGATGCCCACGCTCTAAATCAGAAGCAGGCGCATCCATTAAATAACGGCACAATTCGCCCACATAGCCAATCGCAGAGGCATTGAATTTGTGTACATCTTGCCAGAAGCATGAAGTGGAGTATTTTCTACGGATGGCAAAGGTGGCACTGCCTGCAATTACGCCACACCAGCACACCACAATACCTGTGGCATGGTACAGCGGCAGAGTGCAGTACATCACATCATCCTGATTTAAACCCAAGACATGACCATAGGTACCATAAGCCAACGTCCAACGGCTATTGGTGAAAATCACCGCTTTAGGCAAGCCTGTTGTACCTGAGGTATAGATATAAAACAGCCCATCTTTGCCCTGTACCGACTGTGTGGTGGCAGGATTAAAGCTTGGGAATGATGCAATGCATTGCGCTAAATTTTGAAAACCTTCAGGCGCAGTGCCGGCATCGGTACGGGTATTTTGATCTGCAAACCAATACAGACGATTTTCTGCAAGCTCAAGTTCTTGGCGAATATCGGCAATGGCTTGGCGACATTCTTCCCCCACAATCACGGCAATTGGTTTGACTAAATTGATGCTGTGCGCCAAAACTTTGGCGACTTGTGCGGTATTGACCAAAGCCACGGTAACGCCAATTTTTGCTAAGCCAATGACACTGGCAATTAATTCAGGGCGATTTTCCAACATCACCGCAATGACATCACCTTTACGTGCACCTATGCTTAAATAGTAATGGGCAATTTGGTTGGCCCAAGCATTGAGCTGTAAATAGCTGTACTGCTGATCTTCAAACACTAGTGCACAGCCATGCGGGTTACGATGCACGGCTTTTTCAAATGCTAGACCTAAGCCTGCAGGCGTGTTGGGTGTGCGTAAATAGGCTTGCTTTAACCCTGTGATCAGGTGGGGCACTTTAGTCATAAACTGCGGAATTTTTGCCGCAACATCCGTTAAGCCAATTAAATCGCTTTTTGTCATCTGGTACATAAGAATCCTGTTTTTGTCATCATCCGTTGCATCTGCAAAGCATCGCGTCTTATTGTTTTGTAATCCCTTAGTCCTAGTGCAATCAACCTAATTTTTAGCTTTGACTGATGTTTTTAGAAAAGCTGTTAAAAATCAAAAACACCTAACACCAAATTAACTTGCTTAAATTTAAGTCACCACTGCATTTGCTCTAAAGTAGCAAAAAAAATCCAGTCATTAAAATGACTGGATTTTTTTATTCCGCTGCAAAAGTGCGAATTAAGACTCAGTTGGCGGAGTTACTTTTTTAGGTGGACGACCACGTGGGCGACGCGGACGTGCAGTTTTCTCTTTTTCTGCTTTGTCCTGTTCAGATTCAGCAGTTTCGACTGGGTCATCTACTGCTAATTCCACTTGTACAGGTGCGACCACTTCAACGGCAGTTTCTTCTTGCGCTGCTGCAGTTTCAGTGACAGTTTGTGCAAGGTCGTCTTGCGCGTTCAACTCTGGCTGAGTAGCTTCAGTTGTAGCCTCTACTTCAGGGTTTACTTCTGTAGTTGCTTCGACTTCTGTGCTTAGCGCTACAGACGTTTCTGCAGTAGAGTTTGCTTCTACAGATGCGTCGGTAGTTGCCACAACGTCAGTCGTTGGCTCTGCTGCAGGTGTGCTTTCTGCTTCAGCTTTTTCTACTGCCTGTGCTTGCTTGGCTTGTTCCAAGGCTTGCTCAGCAGCTTGTTTGGCTAAACGACGACGCTCACGCGGATCGTTGGCAACACGCTTATCTGACACAGGTTTTGGTGGAGTCAGATCTAACACAGGTGCAGGTTCTGCTTCAGGAGCAGCTTTGGCAACTTCCACATCACGTGTGACAGGTTTTTTCTCTGCCACAGGCGCAGCTGTTGCAAGCGTTGCCGCATACTCGTCAGTGAACTTCTGCAAAGCACGATTGAACGTTGGAATTAAACCAAACTGTTCAATCAGGACTGAGCAATCTTCACCATAGACGTGGCGAATCAGACTACCAATGCTGTATTGCGCTAAAGTTGGCACCTGTGAAGGCGTTAACTTTGGTGCAGCTGCTTGCTGTGCTTGAGCTTCACGTTGCTGACGACGACGCTGACGCGGATCGTTGCTGGCACGTTTTGCAGGCGCAGTCGGTTGTGCTTGTACTTCCGCAGGTGCAGCTGTTTCTTCTGCAACAACTGGAGCAGCTTCTACCGCAGCAACAGCTTGAGTTGGTTCAGCAACCGTTTCAGGCACAGTTGCTTCTACTGCTGTGACTGGTTCAGCCGCTAATGGCGCAGCATTCAATGCCACAATTTCAGTTTGAGCCTGATCGACATTCACCACCAAAGCCGTCGTGTTGAACTCTTGACGCGGTGCATCAATTAAGTCCACTTTCGGCTGATTAGAAGTCACTGCGGTAGGTGCTTGCTCATTCAATACGCTTGGGTCGCGGTGACGATTTGGGCGTTCTGGACGAGGTTGGTTACGACGGTCACGACGTGGTACGGCATTTTGCTGCTGCTCATTGTTGTTTTGAGCTTCTTGCTGCTGCGGTGCTTGGTCATTGTTGTGCTGACGACGAGAGTTGCGTTTGTTTTCACGCGCTTCTTGACGTTGCTCCTGACGCGACATTTGAACCACTTCTTCATGCACTTGATGTTGTTGATTATCGTGCTGAGTTTGCGGCTCACGTTGCTCTTTGTGCTTGTTATTGTTGTTGCTGTGACGCGGCTTTTTGTTGTTGTGACGCGGAGCAGGTTTGTCTTCACGTTCAGCAGATTTATCTGCAGAGTCACGTTCAGTTTTTTGTGCCACTGTCGATGGTGCAAGGTACACATTTTGACTGCTTGCAGCAGGGGCAGCAGATGCAGTTGCAATTTGACCAAACTGACCACGGCTCACGGCACCGCTATTCACCATTTGCTCGATGGCTGCTGCCGCATTGTTGGCACTACGTGCTTGATCAATAGTGCTGGCTTGCTTTTGAACAAACAGGTTTTCTAACCATGCACATGGGCTTGCAGCTGTTGTGGCTGCCGCAGGTGCAGGCTGCTGTTGTGCAGATGCTTTATTTTGCTGTGCTGCTTGTGGTTTTCTTGCAGAGGTTTTTTCTGCCGCAGGTGCAGCAGCGTGGCTGTGCGCTTGATCGGCTTCTTCTAAATGCCATTCAGAAGATTCATAACCCAACTCTTTTTCGCTTGAACGAGTTGCTTCAGTACGTTCATAGCTGGTTGGTGCAAAGCCTTCAGGATTATACGAAATTTCGTAATGCGGGGTTTCTAAGTGTGGGTGAGGTAATACAGTCACACGCACATTTGAGGTTTGCTCAAGGTAAACCAGACTGTGACGTTTTTCATTCAGTAAGAATGCTGCAATTTCAACAGGTACTTCGACTTGAACTTCACCATGACGTTCACGCAGGGCAATTTCTTCCACTTTACGCATAATTGAAAGTGAAAGAGAGCGTAGGTCACGTACCATGCCTGTACCGTGACAGCGTGGGCAAACGTAACCAGTCGCTTCTTCAAGTGATGGACGTAAGCGCTGACGGCTCATTTCCATTAAACCAAAACGTGATAATTGACCAAATTGAATACGTGCGCGGTCACTTTGTGTTGCTTCACGAAGTTTGGCTTCAACCATACGTTGGTTGCGGTCTTTGGTCATGTCGATAAAGTCGATGACCACCAAACCACCGATGTCGCGTAAACGCAATTGACGCGCAATTTCTTCGGCAGCTTCAAGGTTGGTATTAAGCGCAGTATCTTCAACATCTTGACCACGGGTAGACTTAGCCGAGTTGATGTCAATTGAAACTAATGCTTCAGTTTGGTCAATGACAATTGAGCCGCCTGAAGGCAATTTAACTTCACGCTCATAAGCTGTTTGAATTTGGCTTTCGATGCCAAAATGCGCGAATAGCGGCTCATTTAAAGTATAGGTTTTTAGCTTGTCTAATTGACGTGGCATCACGGCTTTTACGAAGTTATAGGCTTCGTTATAAGCTTGTTCTGAGTCAATTAAAATTTCGGCAACATCATCACGTAAGTAGTCACGAATCGCACGTGTCACCACACCTGCTTCTTGGTGTACCAACATTGGCGATGGGCCAGAGCTTGCGGTGTTTTGAATTTGCGCCCAAAGGTCAAGCAAGTGTTGTAAATCAAGCTGTAATTCTTCTTGTGAACGACCAATGCCCGCAGTACGTACAATCACGCTCATGCCGCGTGGCACGTTTAAAGATGCCAACATTTCTTTGAGTTCTTCACGCACAGAACCTGAAATTTGACGACTGATACCGCCACCTTTCGGGTTATTTGGCATAAGCACTAAATAACGACCAGCCAAAGAAATGAAGGTAGAGAGCGCAGCACCTTTGTTACCACGTTCTTCTTTTTCCACCTGCACTAAAAGCTCCGTGCCTTCAGTGATCAGTTCGCGAATATTAGAAGTTTGGCGAGGGTCGGCTTTGTAATAAGAGTTTGCGATTTCACGCATCGACAGGAAGCCTTGGCGACCTGCACCGTATTCAACAAATACGGCTTCTAAAGAAGGTTCTACACGGGTCACATGACCTTTGTAGATATTCGATTTTTTTTGTTCACGGGTACGATTTTCTAAATCGAAATCGTAAAGACGCTGACCAGTGACAAGTGCAACGCGAATTTCTTCGGCATGTGTTGCATTAATCAACATACGTTTCATGGGTGTAACACCTAATAGTGATACACAGCAAAAAATCGCTAGACACGTAGCGAACATCAAGCATCACGGATCAACTGCTCAGATCTCAAAAAAACCAATTGTGGTCTGAGCTTTTTTTACCGGCCTTTTTGTGTGGGGCTGCGGTGTATGATTCACGTATTGATGATGGCAATACGGCTTTAACCTTTAAACGGATAAAGTCACCTGATCGCTTCACTGGCGGACGAGCGGTGTATTGGATGTGTGTAACTTTCACTGTCACATTGCTCGAAGATCATCTCTTCTTTCATAGATAGAGTGTCTTGATACGGAATTATCGTCGTATCTTTACAAATTGTGCAGATCCAATACATCAAACGCTTTAGCCTGAAGTGGTTTTCAGGGTGCGACTAATCTGATGTGTATCAGTTTACGTTTAAAAACCAACTAGAGTTGGCGACATATTTTTTCAGGCAAACTGATTTATGTACCTGAGGTACAATTAAACGCAACAGTTTGCTTTTTTGCCGATATAATAAGCCTTCGGCGTCGGCATAATTCTTTTGGGACCTGCTCGTATGTAGTGGGATGTTGGTTGATTGCTCTATTTCAGAAAAACCTGAAAAGATTCAACGTGAACCCACTGACGATGGTTTCCGTGCGCTGACTATATCAAACCTTGCATCATCTGCCTATGGGCTAAGCTTATGTTTCTTGTGTAAAGCATAGCCTAAATGATCAGTTTTTAATCAATTTTAGTATTTTATTAGGTCTCTTAACTGTATGAATTCTACCCAACAATGGCAAAGTGTCACTTGGTTTGAAGTGGATGAGCATCAAGCGGGTCAACGCATCGATAATTTTTTGTTTAGTCGTTTAAAAGGGGTGCCTAAAAGTCGCATCTATCGTTTGATTCGTGAAGGGCAGGTGCGGGTCAATAAAAAGCGCATTAAAGCAGAAACCAAACTGAATATTGGCGATCAAATTCGTGTGGCGCCGATTCGCTATGAACAAAAAGACGACAGTGCTGCTCCAATTTCAGACAAGGTGGCACAGGGTTTATTGAGCCGTGTGATTTATGAAGATGAAGGCTTGATGGTGGTGAATAAACCTTCGGGCATTGCAGTCCATGGCGGCAGTGGCGTTGCCTACGGGTTGATTGAAGGCTTACGTGCTGCGACAGGTAAAAAATATTTGGAATTGATTCACCGTATTGACCGTGATACTTCAGGCTTGGTGATGATTTCCAAAAAACGCAGTACCTTAAAAACCCTGCAAGATTTATTGCGCGAACATAAAATCCAAAAAACTTATGCTGCCATTGTCAAAGGGCAGGTGAGTTTGGATAAACAATTGATTGATGCGCCGTTACATCGTTATGAATTGGCGAATGGCGAACGTCGTGTACGTGTGTCTAAAGAAGGTAAAGAATCTAAAACCCAGTGGAATGTGGCAGAGCGTTTTATGCATGCAAGCTTGGTATATGCTTCGCCATTGTCTGGACGTACCCATCAAATTCGTGTGCATGGTTTAAGCATTGGGCATCCGTTGGTGGGTGATGATAAATATGGTCATCAAACTGAATATCGGGGTCCTGCGCCACGTCGTTTGTGCTTACATGCCATGCGTTTGGAAATTCCAGGCTATCCTGTGATTGAAGCGCCTTTACCTGAAGATATGCAGAGTTTGGTGGCGCAATTGAGAGCGCAAAAGGCGGATAAGCCGACGGCGCCACCTGAGTTTTAATTTTTGTAACTCTCTGTTGTGCGATAGCAGCTTGCTTCTTTTTAAAGATGAGGAACATTGTTTCGCAACAAGGAGATGAGGTTTTTAGGGGTAATTCACTGCCACATTTTAAAGTTTTTAATTTAAATTTTTGGTGTATAGGCTATGCCTTACTTTTCAAAGATGAAAAGTAACAAAAAACTTTTGTTTCGCTGATGGAACATCTCTGTGCCACAGCGAAACGGCGACATCCATGTCGCCCTTCGCGTATCGAATATTTGTTGTGATATATGTGCTGATTCTTGGTCGTTTATCCTTTTGAGTTAAGGTAAAGCGAGGGAATTTAAAAGCCGAATCAAATCTAGGAATCTAATATGAACAAACCTGTAGAACTCATCATTTTTGATTGGGATGGCACCTTATTTAATTCCGTCGGTCAAATTGTGGCGAGTTTGCAGTTCGCAGCACAACAATTTCAGCAACCTCTGACCGATGCTGCGGCTAAAAGTATTATTGGTTTGGGTTTGCCTGAAGTGGCACAGCGTTTATTTCCTGAAGTGCCAGAGCTGCATCAAGCGATTTTGCAGTGCTATTCAGAACACTATGTCGAACACTCAAAAACCGATGCTTGGTTTGAGGGTGTGGCAGATATGCTCGATGAGTTGTCAGGTTTGGGACTGAAATTGGCAGTGGCAACAGGCAAAAGCCGTAAAGGTTTAGACCGAGTGTTGGCGCAAACCCAAAGTCAGGATTTGTTTGTGGCGACACGTGCTGCAAGTGAAACCAAATCTAAACCTGATCCTTTAATGCTGCAGGAAATTTTGAGCAGTACCGATGTGCAGGTCGGGCAAGCGATTATGGTGGGTGATACTTCTTACGATTTAGAAATGGCACAAAATATTGCTATGCCGCGTGTAGGCGTGAGTTATGGCGTGCATAGTGTAGAGGTGTTGCAGCGTTATCAGCCTTTAACCATTGCAGATGATGTGCCGAGTTTGCATGATTTTTTAGTGCAGCAATATCGTTTACGTCAGGCGAGTTAAACCCAGTAAAACAATTTAGATGAATTTGAAATTAGAGTAACTTGAAAAATTTCAGGTTGCTCTTTTTTTATGTACTTTTGGGAGCGTCATAAAAAGGCTTAGCTTTTAGTCTAAAGTTAGGATTAAGATTAGGATTAAGACATTTTAAGATTGCTGCGAATTGCCGAGTCAATGACTCGGAAAATAATGTCATAGCCTACAGACAACTGTTTTGCTTGCTTTTTATAAAAATAGATTAATAGCTAATAGCTATTGAAAAAAAGAAAATAAGTATTGGCATAAACCCGCCATTTTTCCGATTCTTAATCAGTTTACATACCTCTGAGCTGGATAGCTTGTCCTGAGAATGGACAAGATCGGGGTCATCATCCCTATTTTCTATTATTACCTTTCCAACATCTCGGGGTATATGCCCAATTTTTGCAGTTTAAGGAAACATTGATGTCGAATTCTGCTGTTGTTGAATCAGTTGCGCAAGCATTACGTACTGCCGAACTCTCTCAAACTGCGATTGCGCCAATCCGCCCAGAACTTGGTGGTGAAAGTGCTGACGTAGATATTGCCTATGCCGTTCAAGAAGTGAATACCGAACGTGCCTTAAAAGAAGGTCGTCGTTTGGTGGGGCGTAAAATTGGTTTGACCTCTAAAGTGGTTCAAGCACAACTGGGTGTAGATCAGCCTGACTTTGGCATGTTGTTTGCCGATATGGCTTATGGTGATGGTGAAGCGATTCCTGCAGGTTTGCTGATTCAGCCAAAAGTAGAAGCAGAAATTGCATTGGTGATTAACCAAGATCTAACCAAAGAAAAACACACGTATGCGGATATTATCAGCGCGACTGAATATGCCTTGCCTGCCATTGAAGTGGTCGATAGCCGTATTGAAAACTGGAAAATTAGTTTGATTGATACCGTGGCCGATAACGCATCTTCTGCTGCATTCGTTCTAGGTTCAAAACCAGTTAAGCTAGAAAATCTGGATTTGGTGAACTGCAAAATGGTGATGACCCGTGGTGAAGAAGTAGTTTCTCAAGGCGTGGGTAAAGCTTGTTTAGCAAATCCATTAAACGCTGCCGTGTGGTTAGCCGATGAAATGGTGCGCCGTGGTCGTCCATTGTTAAAAGGCGACATCATCTTAACTGGTGCTTTAGGTCCTATGGTTGTTGCACAGCCAGGTGAAGAATTTAAAGTCGAAATTGAAGGCTTTGGTTCAGTGACAGCTGCGTTTGCTGCGGAATAAATCGAGATTCTAAGAGAGTACATGCATGAAAAAGATTAAATGTGCAATGATTGGTCCAGGTAATATTGGTACAGATTTGCTTTATAAATTACAACGCAGTGAATGGTTAGAGCCTGTGTGGATGGTGGGAATTGACCCAACATCTGAAGGTCTAGCTCGTGCGGCAAAAATGGGTTTAAAAACCACAAGTGACGGTGTAGATGGTCTTCTTCCTCACGTACTTGAAGATGACATTAAAATTGCTTTTGATGCAACTTCCGCTTATGTGCATGCAGAAAACAGTCGCAAACTGAATGAACTTGGCGTGTTGATGATTGACTTAACGCCTGCAGCAATTGGCCCATTCTGCGTACCACCAGTGAACCTTGAAGCGTTGCTACAAGCGGGCGAAGTGCCAAACGTCAACATGGTGACTTGTGGTGGTCAGGCAACAATTCCTATGGTGGCTGCAGTTTCTCGTGTTCAACCTGTGGAATACGGTGAAATTATTGCAACGGTATCAACTAAATCTGTGGGGCCGGGTACACGTAAAAACATTGATGAATTTACCCGTACAACTGCAGGCGCGATTGAAGAAGTTGGCGGTGCAAAACAAGGTAAAGCCATCATCATCATTA
This sequence comes from Acinetobacter sp. YH01011, assembly GCF_013420785.1. Classification (NCBI taxonomy): domain Bacteria; kingdom Pseudomonadati; phylum Pseudomonadota; class Gammaproteobacteria; order Moraxellales; family Moraxellaceae; genus Acinetobacter; species Acinetobacter sp. YH01011. The sequence goes on along the minus strand of NZ_VOYG01000005.1, from coordinate 46,925 downwards.
ACCCAGCTGAGCCACCATTAATGATGCGTGATACCGTTCACTGCTTGGTGGAAGGTGAGCCAGATCAGGCAGCGATTACAGCATCTGTGCATGCCATGATCAAAGAAGTGCAAAAATATGTACCGGGTTACAAACTTGTAAACGGCCCTGTTTTTGATGGCAACCGTGTTTCAATTTTCTTGGAAGTTGAAGGTTTGGGTGATTACTTGCCTAAATATGCAGGTAACCTAGACATTATGACTGCAGCGGCTGCACGTACTGCAGAAATGTTTGCAGAACACGTTTTCAAAACTGCTGAAGCTTAAGGAATACCAAAATGTCTAAGATTATTATTAATGATATGACTTTACGTGATGGTATGCACCCAATGCGCCATCAAACCACGCCAGAGCAAATGGTTGCGATTGCCACTGCTTTGGATGATGCAGGTGTGCCTTTAATTGAAGTCACACACGGTGATGGCTTAGGTGGTAACTCTGTGAACTATGGTTTTGCAGCCGCTACTGATGAAGAATATCTGAAAGCAGTGATTCCAAACCTGAAACAGGCAAAAGTTTCTGCACTATTACTGCCAGGTATTGGAACAGTTGATCATCTGAAAATGGCGCATGATGTAGGCGTGGCAACCATTCGTGTGGCGACACATTCGACTGAAGCAGACGTTTCTGAACAGCACATTACTGCAGCACGTAAACTGGGTATGGACACTGTGGGCTTCTTGATGATGGCGCACATGGCTTCTCCTGAAAAATTGCTCGAAGAAGCACAAAAAATGGTGTCTTACGGTGCAAACTGTATCTATGTAACAGATTCTGCAGGCTATATGTTGCCTCAAGATGTGACTGATCGCGTAGGTATTTTACGTGCCAACCTCGCCTCAGACATCGAAATTGGTTTCCATGGTCACCATAACTTGGGCATGGGCGTTGCGAACTCTGTATCGGCTGTGACCGCAGGTGCAACCCGTGTTGACTTGGCTTCGGCTGGTTTAGGTGCAGGCGCAGGTAATACACCACTTGAATTGTTTGTAGCGGTCGCAAACCGTATGCAAATGGAAACAGGTGTGGACTTGTTTAAAGTGCAGGATATTGCTGAAGACTTGATCATTCCAATGATGACGCATCAAATTCGTGCAGACCGTGATGCAGCAACTTTAGGTTATGCAGGTGTTTACTCATCGTTCCTATTGTTCGCAAAACGTGCCGAAGCAAAATATGGAGTATCTGCGCGTGAAATTCTACTTGAGCTTGGTCGTCGCGGTACGGTGGGCGGTCAGGAAGATATGATTGAAGACTTGGCATTGACTATGTCTAAAGCACGTGAAATGCAAGCCTAAGTTTTTAATATAAAGCAGGCTTGAATTAAGCACTCCAAATGCGTTTGGGGTGCTTTTTTTATGCTGTGAAAGATGTAAAACGTGCTGAATTTTGTGCTAATTAAAATGTTTTTCTTATAAGTTAGGTTTATAGAAAATAACGCTAACACATGGGTTTAAAGTTAAAAAAGATTAATCCTTCACATGATGCAAAAAATAACAGCGTTTTTCACCTAAATTAAGCAGTGAATTCAAATAAAAATTCATTTAGTGAGGATTTTGAGCTTAATTTTTTATCGTTAAAAAGAATTAAAAAACTTGGAAAAAAGCTGCTCGATACAGAAAGTGCTGAATTTGTAGAAAAGCTTAATACTGTGGTCGGATTTTTTTCATGACAAGAGTTTTGCATGATGCCCAGATTCGCTTATTGGATGAATAGGAAAAACGCATGCATCGTCACAATTTATGGATAGTACTTTTTGCTGCGACAGCAACTTTAGGGACAACTGCAACTCAGGCAGATTTTATTGACGACAGCAATATTCAACTTAAATTTAAGAATTTTTATTTAGATCGTGAATATGCTCATGAAGCAGGACGCTCAGTTACTCCGGGTTATGGAAACTGGACTCAAGCTGTAACTTTAGATGCCAAATCTGGCTATCAAGATATTGGTGCAGGCATTCAAGTCGGTGCAGATTTATTAGCTCAATATGCGATAGGTTTAAAATCACGTGGTGAAGTGAATGATATTCACATGCCTTTTAACTATACCGAGAAGCGTACTGAGCGTGATAATGCAAAAGTTGGTGCAACTCTAAAAGTTAAATTTTCTGAAACTGAATTAAAAGTAGGTGACTTATTACCAATGTCACCTGTGGTGTTTTTTGACCCATCGCGTCAATTGTTAACGACTTATAGCGGTGCATGGTTAGAATCAAAGGATTTAAAAGATACTAAATTAACTTTGGCTTATTTAGACGGTATTAATGCACGTTATGATAACCAATACCAAGATTTTACGTTGTTCCCTCAAAATAATTTTTCTGCTGCTGAAGCGAATAAATTAAGCACAGACGATGGCATGTATCTTGTGGGAGTAGATCATCAATTTACCCCTAAAGTAGGTGGAAGTTATTGGTATGCGGATGTAACCAACATCTATCAACAACATTATGTCGCTGCAAACTATAAAACGACTTTGGCTGAAAAAACTAAGCTGGATACCCATGTACGCTATTTTGACAACAGCGAATCGGGTGACAAGCTGTATGGCAATATTGACAGCCAGGCCGTGTCTGCGGGTGCAAAAATCAACAATGGGATGCACACTGTACAGTTAGGTTATCAACAAATGTTTGGTGAGCACGGTACAAAAGCCCCAATGTTCCCGACCTTGGGCGGGTGGGTGCCGCAGCCTTACTTAGACAACTGGTCTGTGGCGAGCTTCATTCGTAAAGATGAGCGTTCTTGGAGTTTGGGTTATACCTATAATTTTGCCGATGTGGGTGTATCTGGTTTAACAGCGACAGTACGTCATTTTCGCGGTGATAATATAGATGGTACTTACCATAAGTTAACCAACAATGCTGGTCAGTCGCTTAAAGAGGGTAAAGAAAACGAAACGAATGTAATCGTAAATTATGTTGTGCCTGAAGGTAAACTTAAAGGACTTGGTTTTCAGTACATGTTCATCGATACCAACTTTAACTTTGCGAATGACTTAGAAGAACACCGTATCGCCACGACTTACACTTATAAATTCTAAAGCTAGATAAAAATCAGAGCGGCTTTTTATAGTCGCTCTTTTTTTAATATTTACTGAATAAATACCTTATATAAATTAAGACTTTTATTTTATTAAAGTTATAAAATTCAAAGAGTTGTTTAATCGTTTTTTTATGGGTTGTGATCGTAAATTTGTATCAGTTGATGCTGTGTGAACAGGTAATATAAGCCTGTAAAAAGTAATGTTGAATGAGTCCACTTGACGTCAAATTCTATACCTAGAGCCAAACGCAAGCTAAAGACTGTACGAGGAGTATATATGAGCACTGTTCAAATCCCTGACTATACAACAGATCCATTCTTTGGCTTAGAAGATAAATGGATTGAAACTGCCGAAGGCGAATTAACGCACTATCACGAAGTGGGTGAAGGTACACCTATTCTATTTTTACACGGTTCAGGCACAGGTGTATCTGCTGCGGCAAACTGGTGGTTAAACTTGCCACAAATTGGTGAGCAAGCACGTTGTATCGCAATTGATACCATTGGTTATGGTCAGACTGTGGTTGCTCCAAACACTGCTTATGGTATTCGTGCTTGGGTAGATCATGCAGTGCGTACATTAGATGCATTGGGCATTGAAAAAACATGGTTAGTGGGTAACTCGCTCGGTGGTTGGTTGGCATTCCAATTGGCATTGGACTACCCAGAGCGTGTACTTGGTATTGTGTCTATGGGTACAGGTGGTGCAAAACAGACTGCAGCGCTTAAAGCACATGCGAATCCTGTCTTGACCGAAGAAGGCATCAAAAAAACATTGTCGATGTTTGTAGTGAACAAAGACCTGATTACAGATGAGTTGGTTAAGGTTCGTTTTGCTTCTGCAAAAAATGACTATGCGTCAGACCGTTTAATGGATGTGGTTGGCGCACGTGACCGTGACCGTTTTGAGTTCCCACTCGATTTTGACAAAATGAAAGACATCACAGTACCTGTTTTACTGATTCACGGTACGCAGGATGTAGTGATTCCAGTATCGCGTACATGGGACATTTTAAATGTTGTGCCACATGCCGATGCACACATTTTCAGCCAATGTGGTCACTGGTCACAGGTTGAAAAAGCGGAAGAATTTAACACTGTGATTAAAAACTACTTAACTGCACGTGGCGTAAATTAAGCGCAGTGAGGTAAAAAAGGATGGCAATTTGCCATCCTTTTTTATGGATGTTTTATGTACCCAATTTAGTGCTGAATAAAGCTCGCGACCAAGTTAATGCAAATTGCCAAAATAGTGGTATTAAAGCTATAAGCCAAAATAATATGTAGCGTGTTCAGTACCCGCATGGGTTGTGAGCTAATCGAGACATCGGCGGTTTGTGCAGATGTACCAATCACATAGCTGAAATATAAAAAGTCAGGATAGGTTGGATGCGACGTCTTGGGAAAATCCAAACCACCTTCTTGCTGCTGTTGCAGTGCCAAATAATAGTCATGCGCATAGTGAATCGCAAAAATGGTGTGCATAAAAAACCAAGCACATAAAATAGTGGTAATGGATAAAATAAAATGTCCCATGCGCACAAACTCACTTTGTGCAAATAAATTCACCTCGACAATGATCGCAATAAAGCACATCACTAAGGTTAGAAATACCAAGAATAAAATCAGCCATTTGCTGGCATCTTGTTGTTGGGCACGTTGTAAAATATGTGCATGATCGCTGTGCCACAAACTGCGCATGGTTAAAACCAAATAGCAGGAAATCGCGATATTCCAGCTAATCAATAAACAGCTTGACCATGACCATGCAGTGAGGGTCTGAAAAATAGCATACAGCACAATGGTAATCACAAAACTGATAAAAAAATAAGGACGATATTGAATCCCTGTTTTCATTCTGCTGAAGGGTGTTTTTATCATTCTTGATCCTTTCTGGATGTGCAATCTAAAGGTGTTACTGCCTGTTATCATCGGCTTAATTTTAGAAAATAGCGATGGGGTGCCTATTTTAACTTATTAGACTTAAGTTGTAATTTGCAGGAAATGTGGTAGCGAAGCGAGGAAAAAGCAGACTGCAAAAATGCGAATGTTTGAGTGTAAGAATGAGCAGTAGTTCAGAAAAAGATTAAAAAAATAAGTTTAGACTTAAGTCTAAAGCTTTGTTTTAGCATTTAGGATGCACAAAAAAGTGCTTACTACATCAAGCAGCAAGCACTTTTGAAAGGTTGAAAAACGCGAGTGGTTTTAGAATTATTGTTCGCGGTTGATGTCCAAATAGAACACACGTGTGAGCAGTTCCATAAATTTCTGTACCGCAGCGGAATGGCTGTTTTTGCCATAGCTGACGTATAAATCTAAATGTGGAAGTTCTACATCAAGTGGACGGATGACGGTATTTTCCATGGTTAGCGGAGCAACATAGCCCGGTAAAATGGTGCAACCCAAGCCCATACCAATCGAGTTGATATTAAATAAAATGTTGTCAGCTTTTTGCACAATGTTTAGTTCAATGTTGTGCTGTTTGGCAAAATCGACAATCAGGTGATGCAGATTATACGAAGCTTCTGCCGAAGGAATAATAAAATCAATACCATTCAATGCTTTGACAGGAATGCGTTCGTATTTTGCTAACGGATGATCTTTGGGCAAAATAAAAATTAACGGTTCACGCAGTACAAACTGGCTCTCAATTTCATCACTGTTGATATTGTGGCGGGTAAAGGTGATATCGAGTTCACCTTTTTTAATCATTTTCATTTGCTCAGTGTTGTTCAAACTTAGCAATTCAATTTTTAATTCTGGGTTTTGTACTCGTAAATTAGGCAGTACAAAAGGGAAAATTTTCATTTCTGCCACAGGAACAAAGCCAATACGCAGCATTTTCTGTTTGGCTTGTGACACCTGACGTGCCATGGCAACCGCTTTGTCGGCTTGCGCCAAAGTCAGACGCGCCTGTTCTAAAAATACAGCACCTTCTTCGGTTAGCTCGACTTTACGTTTGGTACGGTTGAGTAGCTTAACGCCGACATCTTCTTCTAAATCTTTAATTTGCTGACTCAGCGAAGGTTGAGCCGTATAAAGTTTAAGTGCGGCTTTACTGAAGTTGAGTTCTTCAGCAACGGTAATGAAGTAGCGAAGGTGACGTAATTCCATACAACCATTCCAAAGATTAATTCAAAATATGTCTAATTATAGATTAATAAAAGAATGATCTATAAACAACTATTCGGTGAGAATTATTGTGTCATTCACGAAGTAAATAGGGTTTCATCATTATGCAACGATTTAAATGCAAAATATAATGTTGGATTAATCTATAAAAACTATTAATTGAAACAAAAAAAATATTTCACTAAACGTCCCTAAAAAACCATTATCCATCAAAAGTTGAGTCTATTTACTTTGTGCCGTTGTTGGTCACAGGAGAGCTTTTCATGAGTGGAAAAATTGATGTGCGCGAAATCGACGCTTTGGTCGATGCACAAAATGGACGTATCACTCCATCTATTTATACAGATCCAGATATCTACGAATTAGAACTTGAACGTGTGTTCGGCCGTACGTGGTTGTTCCTGTGTCATGAAAGCCAAATTCCTAAAGCTGGCGACTTCTTCAACACCTACATGGGTGAAGATCCAATTATTGTGGCACGTCAAAAAGACGGTTCAATCAAAGCATTTTTAAACCAGTGCCGTCACCGTTCTATGCGTGTGAGCTTTGCAGACTGTGGTAATACCCGTGCATTTACTTGCCCATATCACGGTTGGTCTTACGGTATTGATGGTTCACTCAAAGATATTCCTTTAGAAGAACGTGCGTATCCACAAGGTGCTTGTAAAGAGCAATGGGGCTTGGTGGAAGTCAACCGCGTGAAGTCTTACAAAGGCTTGATCTTTGGTTGCTGGGATGAAACCACTCCAGACCTAGAAGAATATATGGGCGACATCGCTTGGTACTTAGATGGCGTGATTGACCGTCGTCCGGGTGGTACTGAAATTATTGGTGGCGTACACAAGTGGGAAATTGACTGTAACTGGAAATTTGCTGCAGAACAGTTTGCTTCTGACCAATATCACGCTTTGTTCTCACACGCCTCTGCGATTCAGGTACTTGGTGCAAAACCAGATGATGACAGCAGCAAACAATTAGGTGCAGCGCAAACAGCTCGTCCTGTTTGGGAAACTGCCAAAGATGCGATTCAGTATGGTTCACGTGGTCACGGTTCAGGTTTCTTCTTTACAGAAAAACCAGATGCAAACGTATGGGTTGACGGTGAAGTTGCCAACTATTTCCGTGAAACTTACGAAGAAGTGAAAGAGCGTTTAGGCGAAGTACGTGCCTTACGTCTTGCAGGTCACAACACCATGTTCCCAACACTGTCTTGGCTGAACGGTACTGCAACACTGCGCGTATGGCATCCACGTGGGCCAAACAAAACTGAAGTATGGGCATTCTGTATTGCCGATGCTGAAGCACCTCAAGACGTGAAAGAAGCATTTGAGCGTTCTGCAACACGTGCTTTCGGTCCTGCAGGTTTCTTAGAGCAAGATGACTCTGAGAACTGGATTGAAATTCAAAAAGTATTGCGCGGCTATAAAGCACGTCAAAACAAGCTCATTGTAGAAATGGGTAAAGGCAACGAAAAAGTACGTGAAGATGGTATTCCAGGAATCACCAACTACATTTTCTCTGAAACTGCAGCACGTGGTATGTACCGCCGTTGGGCAGACTTGCTGATCCATGAAAAATGGGAAGACGTTGAAAAAGCAGCTGACGAATACGAGAAGGAGCTAATGAAATGAGTCAAATCAGTTTAGAACTTCAACATGAAGTGAGCCAATTCTTGTATCGCGAAGCAAAATTGCTAGACGACTGGAAATTCCGTGAGTGGTTAGACCTCATGGCAGAAGACATTTCTTATACCTTGCGTACTACACCAAATGCGCAAACCCGTGACCGTCGTCGTTCAGTTGAACCGCCAACAACGTGGGTGTTCAACGACAACAAACACTTGCTTGAGCGCCGTGTTGCACGTCTGGAAACTGGTATGGCGTGGGCTGAAGAACCTCCGTCACGTACCACGCACATGGTTAGCAACGTGATTGTTGAAGCGACAGAGGTCGAAGGTGAATACGACGTACACGTGACTTACTTGTTGTACCGTACTCAAAAAGAGAAAGACGTGACTATTTACTGTGGTAAGCGCCATGACAAAATCCGTCGTGTTGAAGGTGGCTTAGGCTTCCAGATCTTCAACCGTAAGATTGTGCTTGACCAAGTAACCTATAACTCACACAACCTGAGTGTATTCTTCTAATGAATAAAATCTTTGTTTGCCAAGTTGACGAATTAGACGAAGGCGAAGCGTTAAAAGTGGACTGCGGTGTGAACGGTATCGAAGCACTGGCAGTATTCAACAACGGTGGTGAGTTCTTTGCTATGAATGACCGTTGTTCACACGGCAATGCCTCAATGTCTGAAGGTTATCTTGAAGATGATGGCACAGTTGAATGCCCACTGCATTCTGCACGTTTCTGTTTAAAGACTGGTCAAGCATTATGCTTGCCAGCTACCGACCCGATTCAAACTTTCCCTGTGGTGGTTGAAGACGGCGCGTTATATGTAGAAATGGCAGGAGAGTAAGCATGGGTTGGCTAAAAGGCGAAGTGGCACTGATTACAGGTGGCGGTTCTGGTTTAGGTTGGGCTTTGGTAGAGCGCTTTCTTGAAGAAGGTGCGCATGTGGGCGTGTTACAGCGTTCACAATCTAAAGTCGATGCCTTAAAAGAGCGTTTTGGTGATCAAATTGTGGCAGTCGCTGGTGATGTTGCCAACTATGCAGACAATGTCCGTGCTGTGCAGGCCACTGTGGAGCGTTTTGGAAAGCTAGATTGCTTTATTGGCAATGCAGGGATTTGGGATCACTACGCAGATATCGTCAATACGTCTGGTGAGCAGCTTGAAAAAGCCTTTGATGAAATCATGGGCATTAATTCCAAGGCGTTAATCTTGGGAGCAAAAGCAGCACTGGATGAATTGGTGAAATCTGAAGGTTCCATCATCTTAACCTTATCCAATTCTGCGCTGTATTCTTCAGGCGGTGGCCCTGTTTACACTGCATCGAAACATGCAGGTGTTGGCATCATGAAAGAGTTGGCTTATGAGTTGGCACCCAAAGTACGTGTCAATGCCGTTGCGCCTTCAGCGATGAATGTCAATATTAAGGGTGCAGCATCTTTAGGTCAGGAAAACCTAGGCTTACTCGATGCACGTGACCCTGAAAAAATTGCACGCGGTATGCCGCTGAATTTCTTGCCTGAGCCAGAAGACATGACCGGTTCTTATGTGCTCTTGGCATCGCGTCAAAATAACCGTGCGCTGACTGGCGTTCTGATCAATGCAGAATGTGGTTTGGGTATTCGTGGTTTGCGTCAACCACGTGCAGGTTTTTTTGACGAATAAAATTGAGTCTAAATTCAATAGACGAATCGGCAGCCTTTCTCTGGGCTGCCTTCCTTATTTAGGAGTCTTTCATGGCCGTTAAACTCATTTGTGCATCGCACAGTCCTTTAATGGAATTTGCAACACCGCAAGATCAATCTAAAGAACAAAAAGTTCGTGCTGCCTTTGAGCAACTTTCTGCCGAAGTCAAAGCATACGATCCAACCCTGATCATTACCTTTGGGCCAGACCATTTCAACGGTTTCTTTTATGATTTGATGCCAAGTTTCTGTGTCGGTATTCGTGCTACGGCTGCGGGTGACTGGGACTACGGCAAAGACAACAACCGTATTGATGTGCCTGAAGACAAAGCCTTGGCAATGGTGCGCCGTGTGTTGGATGAAGGTGTAGATGTTGCATACTCGTATCGCATGCAGGCCGACCATGGGGTGACTCAGCCATTACACTTTTTGTGTGAAGGGCAGCTAGATCGTTATCCAACCATTCCCGTGTTTATTAATGGCGCTGCAGCGCCGATGCCAACCACCAAGCGTACCATTGCTTTGGGGCGTGCTGTGGGTCAATTTATCAAGTCGTTGAATCTTGAAAATGAACGTGTTCTTGTTTTAGGTACAGGTGGTTTGTCGCACGATCCACCAACACCGCAAATGGGTTCAGTACCGCCTGAAGTTGAAGAGTTTTTAATTGCAGGTCGTAATCCGAGCCCTGAAGCACGTCATGCACGTCAGGCTAAAGTGATTGCAGTCGGTCAAAAACTTGCAGCAGGTGATACCTCTGTGGCTGTGCCGCTCAGCCCTGAGTGGGATATTGCCTTGCTTGAAAAATTCAAACAGGCAGACTTTGTGGCTATGGAAGCCATGACCGAAGCTGAAATTCGTCGTGATGGTGGTCGTGGTGGTCAGGAAGTCCGTTCGTGGATGGCTGCTTTTGCTGCGTTAGATGAACTGGGTGCGTATGAAATGACCACGCATTGCTATGAAGATATTAGTGAGTGGATTGCGGGCTTTGGCATCGTATCTGCCGAGTTAAAAGGTTAAGCCCATGAGTGTAGAAACAATTGTGATTGTGGGGGCAGGTCAGGCAGGGGCAAGTGCCATTCTTGAGCTGCGCGGCAATCAATATGCAGGCAACATCATCTTAATTGGCGATGAAATACATTTGCCTTATGAGCGTCCACCGCTGTCTAAAGATGTGATTTTGCGTCCTGAAGAAACCAAAATCGAGATTCTGTCGGAAGAAAAATTGGCAGAACTAGGTGTGACCACTATTCGTGGCAATGGCGTGAGCAAAATCAATGCCGAAGCACATACGGTTGAATTGCAAAATGGTGAGGTTATTGCCTACGACAAGTTGTTACTTGCCACAGGCGGTGCTGCACGTCGCTTGCCAAATTTTGATGCCTTAGGTAAACACGTTTACACGTTGCGTAATCTTGAAGACTCGCAAGCCTTAGTCCCTGTATTACAAGCGGGTCGTCGCATCATCTTAATTGGTGGTGGTGTGATTGGTTTAGAGTTGGCATCTTCAGCACGCTTTAAAGACTGTCAGGTAACTGTCATTGAAATGGGACCAATGGTGATGGGACGTTCATCACCACTCATCTTGAGTGAGTTTTTACTGCAACAGCAGTTATTGGCAGGAGTTGATGTACGTCTGTCTACGCAAATTGCAGATTGCAAGCTAGATGGTGAAGAAATTGTCGTGACCCTAGAAGGTGGCGAAGAACTACGTGCCGATGCGGTGATTTACGGTATTGGGATTATTCCAAACGCACAACTGGCAGTTGAAGCAGGCTTAGATGCAGACTTTGCTGTGCATGTGAATGAAAACTGTCAAACCTCAAACCCAGACATTTATGCTGCGGGCGATGTCGCATCACAACTGCGTGAATGTGGCAATCATCGTCGTGTAGAAACTTGGGAAAATGCCAACCTGCAAGCAGGCATATTCGCGCGTCATGTGATGGGCGTGGAACATCCTGTAGCCAATCCCGCTTGGTTCTGGACTGATCAACTCGACATTAACTACCAATTTGTAGGAGATATGTCAGCAGCAGAATGGCATGTGCGTGGTGAGATGGATGCTTCCAAACGCAGTGAGTCTTCATTCGTATTGTTTGGTGTGACCGATGGCGTGATTGTCGGCGGAATTACCGTCAACTCAGCCAAAGATATGCGTCACTTGAAAAAGCTGATTGCTAAACAAGCTGCTTTTGAAGCAGACAAATATTTAGATGTGAGCCAAGACCTTCGCAAATTGGTGAAGTAAGCTTGAACTGATGAAAAACAGACCTGAGGCAACTTAGGTCTGTTTTTTATCTGCCGAAGAAAAGTGTCCATTTTATGTTGAGCAAGCGATGAATACGAATACATCTCCTGTTGTGGTAACCGCCAGTATTTATGCCTTATTGGTATTAATCTGGGCGACCACGCCATTGGCGATTGTCTGGAGTGTGCAGGAAATTCATCCAATGTGGGTTTTGATTATCCGCTACTTTGGGGCTTCCGTGATTGCGCTGTGCGTGCTTAAACTCATGCGCGATCCACTGCCTTTTGATCACACCTCAATGAAAAGCTATTTGGCGGGTAGTCTGAATTTAATTGGTGCACAGCTATTTATTTACTTGGCCGCCAATTATTTAACTTCAGGCTTAATGGCACTGATTTTTGGTTTTTCTCCTTTAATCGCAGGCTTGATTGGTCATGTGATTTTACGCACGCAAAAATTGATTGCCTTACAGTGGACAGGGATGGCAATTGCGATTGCAGGGCTCAGCTTTGTCTTTGCAGACTCTGCTGACAGCAAAGTGAATCCATGGGGCGTGGTGCTGATGTTTATTAGCATGCTGTCCTATATCAGCTCAATTTTTTGGGTCAAACAAATCAATGCTCCTTTAAAGCCGATGTCACAAGCCACAGGTTCTTTATTGGTATCATCGGCAGGGTCATTGTTATTAATTCCCTTTATTTGGTCGCATTTCCCGACTCAAATGCCAAGCAGCCAAGCCATGATTGGTTTTGTATTTACCATGATCATGTCGTCTATTGTCGCCATGCTGTGTTATTTCTGGCTGATTCGTCGTTTAAATGCCTCAACCGTATCTTTAAGTAATGTGATGACTCCCATCATCGCGTTAATTTTAGGTGCGACCTTAAATAATGAACACATCAGCATGAATGCGTTTATTGGCATTGCCGTGGTGATGTTCGGGATTGTGATGTATTTCTGGAAAGAATGGCGCGAACAATATTTTGCTAAACGCTAAGCCCGCATTGCTATACCCGTGTTTAGGTTTTTCTAAAGCCTCGTTTATCTGAGGTGTAAATTTCCGATCATTAACCCGCTGTCGATACGACTTTTTTCTCAAAACAACAAAAACATAAAGGAAATTGCCTGCTTGATTTCGCTACTATGCGTGATAGAGTCAACACATGAACCAAAGCTGTGTTTTTTTCTGAACAGATCAGGATAAAAAGCATCATGGCAGATGCGCTATATATTATTGGGCTTACATGAACAACGTGGAACAAAAGCATTTTCAACTGCCAACGGAAGCCTGTTGGTCGCATACTTGGCGTAAACCCAAGCTGCAGTTTTTGCCTTCAAATCATTATGATGGAGCGCAGTTTTTTAATCCGATTGCGTGTCCTGAGGGGCGCAGCCAAACTGATTTATTGAAATGGTTGCTAAAACGCAAATCGAACAGTTGGAATGTCAATCCGCAACAAGAAGCACAGCAATTTTTTACAGCGCCAAGTGCTTTGCCACAATTACGTCCACACGCCAGTTTGGATGATTGGCAAGTTTGGTTTGTGGGGCATGCAACGGTGCTGATTCAAATTGGACCGTATAACTTTTTAACCGATCCAGTCTGGGCAGAGCATGCCAGTCCGAAACAGGGGCGAGGGCCTAAACGTGCCTGTCCTGCAGGGATTGCACTGGAAGATTTACCGACCATTCATGCCGTCTTCTTGAGCCATAACCATTATGACCACATGGATTTAGCCACCTTAAAATGGCTGAATCATCAATTTGCCATGCCTATTTATACAGGTTTGGGCAATGCTTGGTATTTGCCGCCTGATTTGCATGTGATTGAAATGGACTGGTGGCAATCGGCTTTGTTTAAAGAGTTGAAAATTGTGTACACTCCTGCACAACATGGTTCTGGACGTGGCGCACGCGATCAGAACATGGCGTTATGGGGTGGTTTTTCTATTTTACATGGGCAAGATCATTGCTTCTTTGCGGGTGATACGGGTTATTCGCCACACTTTAAAGAAATTCAAACCCGTATGGGCGCACCACGTGTGGCACTTTTACCTATAGGTTCTTACGAGCCACGGAATCTGATGCGTTATATGCATATGAACCCTGAAGATGCCTTTCAGGCCCATAAAGATTTACATTCCAAATGTTCTTTGGCCATTCATTACCGCACTTTTGAGCTGACCGATGAAGGGCGTGAGCAACCAGAGGCAGACTTGCATCATGCCATGAAGCGTTCATCTAAATTAATGAATCCGTTTTATTGTATTCGTGAAGGTAAGAAATTAATTGTTTAATCTTTTAAAAACTTGACCTTAAATAAAAGTGACACGCTACTTTTCACGCTACTGAAAAGTGGCAATGATAGATATAGAACACAAAGCCCCTATCGAAATAGGGGCTTTGTTTTGGTGTTTAAAGTCTTGCTGTTCAGACTGACTTGATCTTTAACTACAAAGATTACAGTACGCCAGGCTGACCAAGTGCAGGGTCACTGGCACGTGCTGCTTGCGCATCGGCAACGGTCATGCCTAAAGCCGCTGCAACGCCTTCGCCATAAGCAGGGTCACATGCATAACAGTTACGAATATGACGATACTTAATAAAGTCTAAAGCATCACCCATTGCACGTGCCGTGTTATCAAACAGTGCTTGTTTTTGCTCAGGGTTCATTAAATTGAACAAGGCACGCGGCTGGCTAAAATAGTTGCTATCATCTTCACGATAATCCCAGAAATCTGCATCGCCACGAATTTTTAGCGGTGGTTCGCGGTATTGTGGTTGCTCTTGCCATTGATGGAAGCTGTTTGGCTCATAGTGTGGCAAGCTGCCATAGTTGCCATCCATACGACCCTGACCATCACGACGGTTTGAGTGCACAGGGCAGCGTGCAGCATTCACTGGAATTTGTGAATGGTTCACACCAACACGGTAACGTGCAGCATCGGCATAGTTGACCAAACGCGCTTGTAACATGCGATCTGGCGAGTAGCTAATTCCTGGTACAAGGTTGCTTGGTGCAAAGGCAGCCTGTTCAACATCTTGGAAGTAGTTTTCAGGGTTACGGTTCAGTTCAAATTCACCCACTTCAATCAGTGGATAATCACCTTTCGGCCAAACTTTGGTGAGGTCAAATGGGTGATAAGGGACTTTTTCTGCATCCAGTTCAGGCATGATTTGCACGAACAGCGTCCATTTCGGGAAATCACCGCGTTCAATGGCATTGTAAAGGTCAGTCTGGCTGCTTTCACGGTCACGACCAATCAATTCTGCTGCTTCTGCATCGGTCAGGTTTTGAATGCCTTGTTGAGTGCGGAAGTGGAATTTCACCCAGAAACGCTCATTATTGGCATTAATAAAACTATAGGTGTGGCTACCAAAACCATGCATGTGACGATAACCCACAGGAATACCACGATCCGACATCACAATGGTGACTTGGTGCAGTGCTTCTGGCAGCAAAGTCCAGAAATCCCAGTTATTGGTCGCATTACGCAGGTTGGTGCGTGGGTCACGCTTTACCGCTTTATTCAGGTCAGGGAATTGACGTGGGTCGCGGAAAAAGAACACTGGTGTGTTGTTACCGACTAAATCCCAGTTGCCTTCTTCAGTATAGAATTTTAAAGCAAAACCACGAATGTCACGTTCTGCATCGGCAGCGCCACGCTCACCTGCAACGGTAGAGAAACGAGCAAACATTTCAGTTTTTTTGCCAACTTCAGAGAAAATTTTGGCACGGGTATATTGGCTGATGTCGTGCGTGACCGTAAACGTACCAAACGCACCTGAACCTTTGGCATGCATACGACGCTCAGGAATTACTTCACGTACAAAGTTTGCCAACTTTTCATTGAGCCATAAATCTTGAGTAAGGAGTGGGCCACGTGCGCCCGCAGTCATACTATTTTGGTTATCTACAACAGGTGCGCCTGCATCGGTGGTTAAATGCGTTACAGGGCATTTTTTTATCTCTTGGCTCATCGTTGTTCTCCATTATTGTGATCATCATGTGGTGGGCTGTATTAGAAATTTAGCTTCTAAAACAAGCGGCCATGAACCGTTTTGTTTGTTTAAAAAATCAACTACAACACCACAATACCATGCAGATCGGGCTTTGTAGATGAAAGCTTTTCAAATCTCACCATTTTAATGTAAAACGATTTTTATAATTTTACAAATAGATAAATTTATTGTTTATGATTGGTGTATTCGATAAATCTTTGTAAACTAAATAATCAGTTTTGCTGCACTAAATGTCTGAAACTGCTGCTAAAAACGGTTGAATCGCCAATGAAATATCGGTGTGCAAGGCATCCCAATCTTGATAATGTGGATTGATTAATAAACTTTGCGAAATAAAACCATAACTGATGCGATGCAGATTCAAAGCAAGGCGCAGTTGTTGTTCGGCATTGTGTATGACAGGTGCGAAAATCTGTTGCCACATCTGTAGCATCATGCTGTAACTTTTTTGGTAAGTTTCAATGTGTGATACCTGCCGTTCCAGTAAAAAAGTCTGCGCCCAAAGCCATTGTTGTGCCTGAATTTGCTGAAGCTGAAACTGAATGATGGTTGCAATATAGCGGTTTATTTCAACAACTGTGGATAACTCAAGTTGCTGTTGGGCATAACTTTTTAAGTGTTCTGCATGCTGTTTGACTTGCAGGTGAATCGTCAATGCCAGTAAATCTTCTTTCTTGGCAAAGTATTCATAAAAAGTGCCTAAACCGACACCTGCCAAATTAGTAATTTCACGAATGGTAATTTCAGCTGCCGAGCGTTCATGCAAAAGCCGAACAAAACTTTCCTGTAAAGCCTCTTGAGTCAGTTTAGCCCGCGATTGGCGCGGCTTACGGCGCACTTGAACCTCAGAATTTTTCATAAATAAAGCCGAACACCTGAGCGCATATTTTTCTCTATACTGAATGCAATGATAGCACCGCGTTTATCTAGGAGTGACACAATGCAGACATGGATGACCCATCAAATTCAAAATCAGTTTGATGAATTACAAGACTATAACTTATTTGAAACCGATACGGTTTTACAAGAAATTTTAACCCGTTATGGCAGTCAAGATCAGACCCGACTGAGTGAATTGGGGCACATTGCAGCATCGGCAGAATATTATCATTATGCCGATTTAGCCAATCGGCATACGCCTATTTTACATGCCTTCGATGCACGTGGACGTCGTAAAGATGTAGTGGAGTTTCATCCTGCGTGGCATCACTGGATGGCGCTGAATCGTAAGTTTGACACGCATGCACATCCATTTAAGCAACCGCAATCTACGGCAAAATGGGTCGATTGGGCCAGTCGTTTTTATTTGGCAGGACAGGTTGAGTGCGGTAATTTATGCCCAAATTCTATGACTTTAGGCAGCATTCCGCTCATTCAGCGTGAACCTGAGTTGTGGGCAAGCATGGGTGAGAAACTGTTATCGCATGAATATGACCCGCGTGATGTGCCGATTTCACAAAAGAAATCTATTTGGCTGGGCATGGGTATGACCGAAAAGCAGGGTGGTTCAGATGTGCGGGCCAACCAAACGCTCGCCGTTCCAGTCGCAGCAACAGGGCGTGGGCAAGCCTATTTGCTCACAGGTCATAAATGGTTTTTCTCTGCACCAATGTGTGATGCACATTTGGTGGTCGCCAATACCGAACAAGATGGTTTGGCTTGTTTCTTTGTACCGCGTTGGTTAGAAGATGGCAGAAAAAATAATATTCAGGTACAGCGTTTAAAAGACAAAGTGGGAAATCGGAGTAACTCCAGTTCTGAAGTCGAATTTCAGCAGGCGTGGGGCATCATGATTGGCGAAGCAGGGCGCGGTATTCCCACCATTATTGAAATGGCGAACTACACTCGTTTAACCTGTGCTGTGGGCAGTAGTGCCATGCTGCGTCAAGCCTTGGTGCAATGCCTTGCCTATACTCGACAACGTCAAGCATTTGGACAGACTTTGGCGAATCAGCCATTAATGCAGGCAGTCTTGGCAGATTTGGCTTTGGAAACTGAAGCTGCGGTACAGCTCAGTTTTCATTTGGCACATTGTTATGAAAGCGATGATGCTGTGTCTTTGGCATGGAAGCGTTTAATGACCCCTGCTGCAAAGTTCTGGATTTGCAAACGCGCGGTGGAACTTACAGGTGAGATGATGGAAGTTTTTGGTGGCAATGGTTATGTCGATAACAGCATCATGGCACGTATTTTCAAAGAAGCACCTGTAAATACCATTTGGGAAGGTTCAGGCAATGTCATGTGTCTGGATGTACTACGCGCTATGCAGCGAGAACCTGAGCTGATTCAGGTGTTATTGCAGGATTTTGCTCGCACCGCCGTTACTCATCCTATTTTGAGCAGTGAATTCGATGGTTTGCAGCAGTTATTGCAGACCACGAACAGCAACGATTTACAATTTATGGCACGTGCTTTGGTGAGCCGTTTGGTGATTTTGGCACAAGCGGTTTTGTTGTTGCGTTATGCGCCAAGTTTTGTGGCAGAAGGTTTTATTCAGTCGCGTTATAGTGCATTGCATGGGCAAGTGGTGGGTATGCTTAAACCTAAACAGGTCGATGTTGCATCCATCTTGCAGCGTGCATTTTCAGCATAGCATCCCTTGCTACTTGATTCTGCACAAAAAATTCACCCGCTTGGTAAAACCAAACGGGTGAATTGAACCGTATATTGCAGTCGAGTCGTGATCAATCACGCTCGCTTGTAGCAAAGCTGATTGCTTCAGCGAAACTTATTTCGCAGGCTCTTCAGCTTTTACACCTTTTTGATATAGAGTGTAGATGTAAATTGGAATATCCAAATCTTCTAAGTGTTTGTAGATGAGTGGACGTACATCTTCCCAATCTAAACCGCCTACACCTGTTGCAAGACGCGGTAACGCCAAGCTTTCAATTTTCTCTTCTTCAATCAACTGTTTTAAGTTTTTCAAAGTGCGGTTGACGTATTCTGTCGATGCTTTACCTGGTTTTGAACCGTTGTCATAAGCCGCTTCCTGAGTCATCAGGTTGACGATGCGTTGACCTTCGGCATTGACCCAAGTCCATTGCTCACCCGCTTTAGGATGGTAAATATGACAATAGTTGCGGAAGTCTTTATATAGCGCAGGCCAGTGCTCACGCAGACTTAAAGCCAAACCTGTTGCAAAGTTATCGTTAGGGGCAACACCGTGAGCAATCGCACGTGCTTCGCTCAGTAAAATATCTCCAGAAACTTCATAAATCATGAATTTGACTCCTGTTTTTAATGGTCTTGTTAAACTGATCTTCTATATTCATCTTAGCCAATCATTGCAGTTTTTCTAGTGGGTTTTATAACTAATAAGTCTTTGAAAGGTAATAAAATTTTTTAGAATTTTATGCTATAATTGTATGGGTAAAGCCGCTGAGTGTTCTTTAAAATAGCCTTCAAAAATAACCGTCAGAAAAATCTGATAAAGTGGCGGCAATAATTTATTTACCCTTCTTTTTATCTTAGCACTATTGAGTGAAAATCGCTTGTAAAATGTACAAAAAAGCGTATGATCGGCTTCCCAATTTAATATGGAACATTGGTGAGAGAATAGTCACGTTATGCAGAAGCAATTGGCTTGAATTTTCCCTCAACATCTCCATCTAAAAGAGTAGCGACACTGCTCA
Organism: Acinetobacter sp. YH01011; assembly: GCF_013420785.1. NCBI lineage: Bacteria > Pseudomonadati > Pseudomonadota > Gammaproteobacteria > Moraxellales > Moraxellaceae > Acinetobacter > Acinetobacter sp. YH01011. The sequence goes on along the minus strand of NZ_VOYG01000005.1, from coordinate 27,495 downwards.
TTTCCATGATCAACCGAAAGGAACAGCGTAATGGCAAAGAAAAAACAGCCTGAGCTTATTCAGCATAACTTTGTGGCCAAGCACATGCACGAGGTCAACAAAAGTCAGGTTTTTGTAGACCGTAAGAAAAATGCCAAACGAGGCTATAGCAAACACAAACAAGGGCGATATTCCGATGATTATCGCCCTTGTTGTTTTTGGAGTGAATGGTGTGTTGCCTGAGGCTTAAACTAAGTTTTATGGAGATACGATACGTGTCGCTAGTTTCACCATATCGCCCAAGCCATGGGTTTTAAAATAATATTCCATCAGACTTTTCACCATCAGCGGATTATTCATTTTTAACGCCTGATCTAATAAATGTTGCGCATCGGTCATCGGTACATGACAAATTGCTTTACGCACCCGCAAGATATTACTTGAACTCATCGACAGGGTATTAAAGCCCATTGCCATCAGAATTACCGCAGACAGCGGATCTCCTGCCATTTCGCCACAAACGCTCACAGGCTTGTCATATTTATGACATTCTTTCACCAAGCGGGTTAAGGCGCGCAGTACTGCAGGATGAAAGTGTGAATAGACGTTGGCCACACGCGGATTGTTACGATCCACTGCCAATAAATACTGGGTTAAATCGTTTGATCCTACCGAGAAAAAATCCACCAACGGGGCAAATTCATCAATTTGCAGCAGCACACTCGGTACTTCTACCATAATGCCAATTTTCGGTTTGGTGATTTTAACCTGTTCTTCTTCCTGCACTGCTTGCAAGTCACGATCGAGCAAATACAAGGCTTCTTCAACCTCGCTGACACTGGTGATCATTGGCAGCAAAATATGCAGATTATTCAAACCAATACTGGCTTTGAGCATGGCACGAATTTGCGAAGAAAAAATTTCAGGATGATCTAGCGTGAAGCGAATCCCGCGCCAACCCAAGGCTGAGTTTTCTTCTTCAATCGAAAAGTACGGCAAGTCCTTGTCTGCGCCAATATCTAGCGTACGCATCACCACAGGTTTGTTGGCAAAGTGACTGAGCTGTTGGCGGTAAATAGCACGCTGTTCTTCTTCGCCCGGGAAACGGTCACGTAGCATAAATGGAATTTCAGAACGATATAAACCAACACCTTTAGCACCGCGTTGTACGCCACGCACTACGTCAATCATCAAGCCTGTATTGACATACAATTTTACCGCTACGCCGTCAGGGGTAATCGCGTCTTTGGTTTCATATTGCTTGAGGTCTTTGGCAATCTGTTCTTCTTCTTTTTGAATTTCTTTATAGCGCGTCCGCATGCGACGTGGCGGGTTGATAAACACCCGACCTTGGTGCGCATCTACAATCATTTCCACATCGTCTAGGCTGTTGATGGGCAATTCAGTTACGCCAACTACGGTTGGAATACCCAAAGCACGTGCCACAATGACCATGTGAGAATTCATTGCGCCTTCGGTGGTAACAATCGCTGCAATTTTATCGACAGGTAGTTCTACCAAAGCTGCTGTGGAAATTTCTTCGCCAATTAAAATACTTTCATCGGTCAGTTCACGGTGACTGGCATCGGCTTCTTGTAAAGAGGCGAGAATACGACGCCCTAAATCTTTCAGGTCAGAAACACGTTCGCGTAAATAGTCATCTTCCATTTGCGAAAATAGGGCAATGTGATTGTCAATTACAATACGCACTGCACCTTGTGCCCAGTTACCTTCACGAATCAGTTCTTTAATTTCTGCAGGCAGGGCATTTTCATCCAACATGCGTAGGAACACACTGAATAAAGCGCGTTCTTCTGCCATTAAGGCATCCTGCATTTTGTCATCTAGTGCCTGAATTTCTTGACGCACTGCATCTAGTGCGTTGTCTAGTAATTCTAACTCTTCACTAATGTCTTCAGCTTCACGATCAGGCACAGCCGCCAAATCTGCAGGGGGATACAGAATTACCGCACGACCCAGTGCAATCCCACCTGAACCCGATACGCCCTGAAAGGTTTTGTAGGCAGGCAGGTTGTTGGGTTTGCGGAATACATCAATATTGCCCACGGCATGCGCATGCGCAATGACACCAGAAAGCTGGGCGCAGAGCGTCACTAAAAAGGATTCTGCCGCTTCAGAAAAGTCTTGTTTATCCTTGTTTTGCACCACAAGAACGCCCATCACTTTACGACGATACATGACAGGCACGCCAAGGAAGGAATTATAAATTTCTTCGCCTGTTTCGGGTAAATACATGAAGCGTTCGTGTTTGGGCGCATCGTTTAGGTTGACAATTTCTTCACGTTGTCCGACTAAACCGACCAAACCTTCACTGGTATGTAATGACACATGCCCCACGGACTCAGGATTTAAACCCTTTGATGCCATGAGCAAGTAGCGTTGATTGCGTTCATCGAGCAGGTAAATAGAGCAGACATCCACATGCATGGCTTCTGCGACCTGATTGACCATAATATCGAGTGATTCATGCAAACTGGTGGACGCATTGATTTCTTGTACAATGCGTCTAAGGGTATCCAGTTGCATGTTCGACATACGCGCTACTCCATATTCCAATCAATGATTTGAGGTCAGTTTTACACCACAGATGACCCTATAACAATAAGCTAAAAAATCTACATCTTCATGCAAATTTTAAGGTTTTTTCAGGGGCAATTGATTGCACAATTCCACCATCGCTTTACGGTAGACGTCACGTTTAAAATTGACGACCTGACCAAGCGGATACCAGTAACTGACCCATTGCCATTGATCAAATTCGGGTGGGTCTGACAAATTCAGCCGAATATGATGCGCTGACGCTGTCAGTTGCAATAAAAACCACTTCTGTTTTTGACCAATACATACGGGATCTGAATCCGTGCGTATATACCGATGTGGCAAACGATAACGCAGCCAACCCTTAGTTTGCGCGATAACTTGGACGTGTTCGGGCAGTAAGCCAACTTCTTCTCTCAGCTCACGATAAAGTGCCTGTTCAGGGGTTTCTCCATATTGGATACCTCCTTGCGGAAATTGCCATGCATTGTGACCAATGCGTTTTGCCCATAAAACTTGTCCAAACTCGTTTGCCAAAATGATCCCGACATTGGGTCGGAAACCTTCTGAGTCGATCATTTGGCTACCTAAATATTGTTTAATTTATGACTTTGCACTCGGGGATGATGATTTCTTTTCTCCAACTCGAAAACGCAAAGTGTAAATAATGTTAAAATTGCTATGATCTTAACGAATTTCTATCGACTAGCGGAGATAGATTTACAATTTTTTTCTTAAATTTCAGTTTTTACGAGTATTTTCATGAAATTGGCGCTATTTGATCTCGATCACACCTTGTTAAATACTGATTCAGATCATTCTTGGGGTGAGTTTTTGGTAAATGAAGGTTTGGTCGATCCAGTCCGTCATCGCGCCATGAACGACAAGTTTTATGAAGACTATAAGGCAGGGCAGCTCGACCCAATTGCATATAACGAATTTGTATTTGAATTTTTAACCCAGCACGACAATCAGTACCTCACAGATTTGCATGAACTATTTATGCAAAAGGTGATTCGTCCACAAATGCGCCCTGAAGGTTTTAAAGCTATTCAGCGTCATCAAGAATTAGGGCATGAATTGGTGGGGATTACAGCAACATCTGACTTTATTACTGCACCTATTTTCCGTGAGTTTGGTATTAGTGAAATTATTGCCACCAATGCCGAAGTGGTCGATGGTAAATATACAGGCAAAGTCATTAATACTGCGTGTTATCAACAAGGCAAGTTGGTGCGTTTGGAGCAGTGGCTTGCAGGGCGCGAAGTCACAGAATCTTGGGCATATTCAGACTCAATTAATGACCGTTTCTTGTTGGAATATGCAGATCACGCCATTGCTGTAAATCCTGATGCACGTTTACAGGCTTTGGCTGAAGAGCAAGGTTGGGATGTGCAGGACTGGTCAATTTAAGTCTGAATTTTTTTGAGGTGTTGCTACTTTGGCTTTTACTAGCTTATTGATTTATTTTTTTTTATTTATTGCAATGTTGGATTATGTCATTCATTTTTAGAATAGGCATGCTAAGGTAAGACAAGAATTAAAAATGATCAGGAGTGAAAAAATGAGTGGTGTACGCCCAAGAATGACACATTTATTTGAACAACTGGGTTTGGATGCCAGTGAAGCTGCGATTCAGCAATTTATTGAAACGCATCAATTGAATGCAGAAACAACAATTGCCGAGGCAGAATTTTGGACGGAAGCACAGCGTCAGTTTATCGTCGAAAAAATGAAATCGGATGGTTCATGGGCAATTGTGGTAGACCAATTGAATGAATCTTTGCATGAAGATTCGGTGAGTCGTTAAGATTTCACTTGCGCCTAAATTAAGCCAATAAAAAATACCCTCAATACAATCGTGTTTGAGGGTGTTTTCATTCAAAAGAAACCATTAATCTTTTAGTGTTTCATCATCTCAATCAATTCTAAAACAGCGCGCGATTGCGTCCGTCCCGGATGCCATACCATGCCCAATTGACGGTTCATTTCTAAATCAATATCTAACTGTTGTAAGTCCTGATTGACCAACGTTTTAGGTAAAACAGACCATCCCAAACCAATTGACACTAACATCCGAATTGATTCTAACGGATTGTTGCTCATGGTAACTTTGGGTTTGACGCCTTGCTTTTCAAATTCTGCCAAAGTGATTTGACTGGTATAAGTTTGCGCGGCAGGCAACAAACTTGGGTAGGCGAGTAAATCGGTCAATTGCAGGTTTTTCTGATGTGCAAGAGGATGAAAAGGCGCAACCACAAACACCAATGGATCATTCCAAATGGTGACATAAGACAGACGTTCATCTAATTTAGGCGGTAAGGTCAGAAAAGCCAGTTCTAAATCGCCCGCCAAAACTTGTTCATGTGCCTGTTCAGAATCGACAAAATGCACATCTAGCGTGACGTTGGGAAATTCTTGCACATATTCACGCAAATGATTGGGTAAATGGTGTAAACCAATATGATGACTGGTACCAATTTTCAGTTTGCCTTGAACCTGTCCTTGCTCATGACTGAGGGTGTGGTGAATATCGCCCAGTTCATTCAGCCAGTTTTTGACTTTGGGCAATAGTGAGTGTGCTGCATGCGTGGCTTGCACCCCACGACCTGCCGATTCAAACAGTTTCACGCCAAAATAGTCTTCTAGGCTGTGAATGCGTTTGGTCACCGCAGGTTGGGTAATAAATAACTGATCTGCTGCCAAAGAAATAGAACCTGTTTCCATGACTTTTACAAAGGCTTCAAAGGCTGCAAGATTCATTTGCACCATCCATAAAGATTTTTTATTACTGTGCTTATTATTTAGAAAAAATTAGAATTAATCAAAACAAATTCTACTTATTTTGAAACTATGCGTTTGGGATGATCTTGTGGAGATACAGTAGAGATAAAAAAAAGATCATCGTGGGCTGCAACCAAGATGATCTCAAACTGAAATGGAATATTCACAAGCAGAATCTATAAAACCATTAAGCGATAATTTTAGAATCTTGCGTTTGTGCTTTCTTTTCCCAAATCCGCTCGTGAATGAAATACGCAACAGCTTGTACTGTCGGTTCGACCAAACTTAAGGTAATGGCCATCCAAATATTGCCTGTGACTATATAACCGACCACCATCGCCACGGTGATGTGCATGATGTAGTAGCTTAAAGTTTTTTTGAACATGCGTTGATTGTTGGCGACAAATTTTTGAATATGGCTCATGTGAATACTCCTTCTGCTGCTTTGACCGTTTTCTGTGTGGATAGCTAAAGGATAATTATTCTTATTTAATTTGTAAAAACGAATAATTTTGTAATTTTGATTGGAAAATTAGATTTTAATAAAAATATCAAAGATAAAAAATTTTAAGTATCTATCATGTTTTGCTTATAGGTAGGTCGTGATGAATCATTGACATCCTCCCCGACCTAAAGGACGGAGATTCCTACTGCTAGACGCTCATGCCCGAGCGCAAGAATATTCAGTGCGGAATTTACATCCCGATCATGGAGCGTACCGCACTCCACACACTGCCATTCTCTTATTCCAAGTCCTGCTCTACCTTCCGGACTACTGGAGCGTGAGCCACAGCACGAACAAATTTGGGTGGTATAGGCTTCATTGACTTCTTCATAACATACCCCTGCGTTCTCGCATTTATACTTGAGCATGGTTCTTAGTGTTGTCCAACTGGCATCTAGCACTGATTTAGCCAATCTGGTTTGTGCTAATGCTTTGGCATTCACATTGCCAACGAAGATGGCTGCATGTTCATTCACCAGTTTTCGGCTGAATTGATGCAGCATGTTTTGTCTTACATTTTTAATCTTGGCATGAATGGCTTTGACACGTTTCTTATTTTTTGCACGTTGAGCAATACCAAGTTTTTGTTCATATTGCCGATAGATTTGAGGTGCTTTAAGTTTTACGCCATCTGAACAAGTCGCTAAATCTTTTAAACCTAAATCTATGCCAATTGAGGTTTTAGCGTTGTTTTTTTTCTATTTTGACTGCATCAACTACAAGACAAACATACCAACGTCCACGACTATCTTCTACGAATGTGCCTGTTTTGATATTGTATTGACTTAATTCGTAACTATCCCATAGTTTAAATTGATGCTTGCCATATTGAACATAGCCATCAGCATATTTGATTGCAACCTTTTTAAACGGTATCCAACCCAGTGAACGTCTAGCTGATTTTTTATTACTGACACGCCATTTTAGTTTTGCTTTTTTGAACTGCTTGCGTCTTGTGACCAATTCTTCTGTCACTGCCTGAATAGTTTGACTGTGCAAGTTGCATTCTTTCGATGTGCCTTTCGTGTATTTTGCAAGGTCGTATGCTGAAAAGAATTGTTGTTTACGTTGTAGATGCTTAAAACACAAATCATTGACATAATTCCAGACAAAATTTACTTCGGATGCTAACTGATTTAGCACCTTGCAATGTTTGTCTTTTATGCGTAATTTGAGTGTCTTCATCCAATTATTTTAACAGTATTTTTCTTAATAGTGACTATAGTACAAGTATTTAAAACGACATTTCGTGTCGTTCATATGGTTTACTCCAGTCGCTTATATTCTCGTGCTGAACCACGAGGTTTTACGCTCCAGTGGATAAAAATTATTTTGCTAGAAACAACTAAATAATTCCTAAAAGTTTTTAAATTAATAAAAATGATAAATTAGATTTATACAAATTCGCGGTTATAATCAAATTAATGAAAAAATTACCCAGTCCAGTGGAGTAGATCTGACATGGCAGGCGAAAACCAACAAGCACAAAATCCAGCTGCAAAAACTTTGTACGACAAATTGTGGGATGATCACTTGGTCACTCAACGTGATGATGGCTCGGCTTTATTGTATATCGACCGTCATTTATTGCATGAAGTGACTTCTCCACAAGCCTTTGAAGGTTTGCAACTTGCAGGACGTAAGCCGTGGCGTTTAAGTGCCAACGTGGCAACGCCTGACCATAACGTACCAACGTCTAAAAAAGAACGTGCGGACGGTATTGCAGGTATTGAAGATGATACTTCACGTATTCAGGTACAAACTTTAGATGACAACTGCAAAACCTTTAATGTGGTGCAGTTTGACATCAACGACATCCGTCAGGGGATTGCACACGTGGTTGGGCCTGAGCAGGGCTTAACTTTGCCAGGTATGACCGTAGTGTGTGGTGACTCACATACAGCGACTCACGGTGCATTTGGTTGTTTGGCACATGGTATTGGTACGTCTGAAGTTGAACACGTATTGGCAACCCAATGCTTAGTTCAAAAGAAAATGAAAAACATGCTAGTGCGTGTAGATGGCAAATTAGGTCAGGGTGTTACACCGAAAGATGTCGTTTTGGCGATCATTGGTAAAATTGGTACTGCAGGCGGTACAGGTCACGCGATTGAGTTCGGTGGTCAAGTGTTCCGCGATATGTCGATTGAAGGCCGTATGACAGTATGTAACATGGCGATTGAAGCAGGCGCGCGCGTGGGTATGGTTGCTGTGGATGACAAAACCATTGAATACGTGAAAGGTCGTAACTATGCACCAAAAGGCGAGCAATGGGATGCTGCAGTTGCTTACTGGAATACTTTACATTCAGACGAAGGTGCACACTTTGACACCGTAGTGGTATTACAAGGTGAAGAAATTGAGCCGCAAGTGTCTTGGGGAACTTCACCTGAAATGGTGATTCCAGTGTCACAAGCCGTACCAACTTTAGAACAGGCGAAAGATGACGTACAGCGCAATGACTGGACGCGTGCTTATCAATATATGGGCTTAACTGCAGGTCAGTCTTTGGCAGATATTCAATTAGACCGCGTATTTATTGGCTCATGCACCAACTCGCGTATTGAAGATATTCGTGCAGCCGCTGAAGTGATTAAAGGTCGTAAAGTTGCAGCAAGCATTAAACAGGCGATGGTGGTTCCGGGTTCTGGTTTAGTTAAGCAACAAGCGGAACAAGAAGGCTTAGACAAAGTGTTTGTAGAAGCAGGCTTTGAATGGCGTGAACCAGGTTGTTCAATGTGCTTGGCAATGAACGCAGACAAATTGCAACCGGGTGAACACTGTGCATCGACTTCAAACCGTAACTTTGAAGGTCGTCAAGGTAACGGTGGTCGTACCCATTTGGTGAGTCCAGCAATGGCAGCTGCGGCAGCAATCGCAGGTCATTTTGTAGACGTACGTTCATTCTAAGTTATGCCTTCATCCCAGCCTTCTCTCAGAGAGATGGCGTTCCCTCTCGCTATAGCAGAGGGCAAGGGAGAGGTTACGGATTCAGTGAGAATTAAACATGAAAAAATATACCGTTGAACAAGGTATCGTTGCACCATTAGACCGTGCCAATGTCGATACAGACTTAATCATTCCAAAACAGTTTTTGAAATCTATCAAACGTACAGGTTTTGGCGATAACTTATTTGATGAATTGCGTTATTTAGATGAAGGTTATCCGGGTCAGGACAACTCAAAACGTCCGATTAATACTGAGTTTGTATTGAATCAGCCGCGTTATCAGGGTGCTTCAATCTTAATTTCACGTGCCAACTTTGGTTGTGGTTCAAGCCGTGAGCACGCACCTTGGGCATTGAATGAATATGGTTTCCGTACCGTTATTGCACCAAGCTTTGCCGATATTTTCTTCAATAACTGCTTTAAAAACGGCATGTTGCCTGTGATCTTGTCTGAAGAGCAGGTCGAGCAATTATTTAAAGAGTGTGCGGCGACTGAAGGCTATCAATTAACCATCGACTTGGACGCACAAGAAGTACGTACACCAAGCGGTACGGCATTTAAATTTGAAGTAGATCCATTCCGTAAACACTGTTTATTGAATGGTTTGGATGATATTGGCTTAACATTACAAGCAGCCGATGACATTCGTGCTTATGAAGAGAAAACTAAGCAGTCGCGTCCATGGGTTTTTGCCGAAATTCAGGCATAAATTCGCTGAAATTTGTCATAGCATCGCTGCCTAACTCTTGCTAACATCGGCACATAATAATTTTTATATTTTGTATCTAACAGGTGAGGTTGGGCGCGAACAATGACTAAAATTTTCGGTCGGCTTGCTGTCATTGGATTATGTATCACCATGCTAAGCGCATGCCAAACGTGGAATACAGCACGCATTAAACAGGTGAAAGAAACTGAACAAAGCAAATCCAATGCACTGATTTACTGTGCGGGTACAGATGATTGTGAGTTTGAGCGTTTAAATACGGTCACAATTGTCGATGCAGAAAAACATCGTGTTACACGTGCTGCCATTCAGGAGGGTTTAGTGCGTTTACAGGAATCATCCTTAAATAAATCCAATGCCTTGTATTTATCTGTACCGCCTAAACAACATGAATTGGTGATTCGCTTTTATCCCATTTCTAAAGATCGTGCAGAAAAACTGCATGTAATTCATAAGTTTAATGCCAGGCAAAAATATACCTTTAGAATGTATCGTGATCGAAGTCGTACTAAAGGCAGCTTATTAAATGTGTCTGCGCCAGATCCTTTATGTGTAGATTTGGTGCAAAACAACAAAACCATTCGACGTTTTTGCAAACCCTACAATGTCTTAAATGGCTTGGGTGAGTTTGTAGAACAAAAAATTTAATCCCACAGTCTTTGACTGTCATGAACAATGGAAACTCTCATGTCAAAACATATTTTGATTTTAGCTGGTGACGGCATTGGTCCAGAAATTGTGAAAGCTGCTGAACAAGTGCTGACACGTGTCAATGAAAAATTCAATTTGGGTTTGACTTGGGAACAAGGTTTATTGGGTGGTTCTGCAATTGATGCACATGGTGAACCGTACCCAGCAGTAACATCTGAGCAAGCGAAAAAAGCCGATGCAATTTTATTGGGTGCAGTTGGTGGTCCAAAATGGGACAACATTGAGCGCTCAATCCGTCCAGAGCGTGGTTTGTTAAAATTGCGTTCAGAACTCAATTTATTTGCGAACTTACGTCCTGCAATTTTGTATCCACAATTGGCAGATGCTTCAAGCTTAAAACCTGAAATTGTATCGGGCTTAGATATCTTAATCGTGCGTGAATTGACGGGTGGTATCTATTTCGGTCAGCCACGTGGTATTCGTGAATTAGAAAACGGTGAAAAACAAGGTTTTAACACCGACGTATATGCTGAGTCAGAAATCAAACGCATTGCAAAAGTAGCGTTTGAAATGGCGAAATTGCGTGGTGGTAAAGTATGTTCGGTAGATAAAGCCAACGTACTGGAAGTGACTGAATTGTGGAAGCAAACTGTGACTCAGTTACATGCAGAGCAGTACCCAGAAATCAACTTGTCGCACATGTATGTCGATAACGCAGCGATGCAATTGGTACGCGCGCCAAAACAATTTGACGTATTGGTGACAGGTAACTTGTTTGGTGACATCTTGTCTGATGAAGCGGCGATGTTGACAGGTTCTATTGGTATGTTGCCATCTGCATCTTTAGACGAAAATGGCAAAGGTATGTATGAGCCTTGCCATGGTTCAGCGCCAGATATCGCAGGTCAAAACTTGGCAAACCCATTGGCAACCATTCTTTCTGTGGCAATGATGTTACGTTACACCTTCCGCGAAGAAGCGGCAGCAAAAGCCATTGAAGATGCAGTAGGCAATGTATTAGATCAAGGTTTACGTACTGCCGATATTATGTCTGAAGGCATGAATAAAGTTGGTACTGTTGAAATGGGTCAAGCAGTCGTTACGGCACTCAACTAAAAATTTAAGCGATTTAACCTATCGCTTACAGCTCAAAATCAAATCATTAAACGCAGTCTTCGGGCTGCGTTTTTTTATTGGTTTTGTACTTTCAGAGTGTTTTAGCTAGGAGACTTAACAGCGTTGTCCCGAAACATACACTGCGGTAGCAATACCCTGCTGTAGGCGAAAATACAAATCACAAGTCAGTGCAACATCGTAACTTTCATGACTCGGGATACCGATATTTAACGGAACAGCACCAATACCTGTAGTGGGATGCTGCGCCATAGGGATCGGAACACGTACAGGACGAATAATGATACGGTAATGTAGCAATTGAGGGGTAGCTTGAGCTGTACCAAGCTGTTGATAGCCAATTCGGCTTAATTGCAAATGGGTCAGGATATATTGGCTAGATTGACCAATAAATTGCTGTAAATACGCATCGCGGTTTAAAGTGGAATGCGGTGGATTACTACTACACGCCACTAAACTGAGCGCAAAAAGACCTGTTATACAAGCAACGCAGGATCGAAATAACATGCTTTTTCTCCCTTGCTCAAAACTTTATTGTAGAAGGCAATGCAAGAAAAGAATGTGGTGATTCGATAAGCGGCGGGGACGAATTAAAGGCTAAACAGAATTTTTTTAAGTGAACGTAAAAAAGCCACTCCGAAAGTGGCTTTAGCTTACTCTAAAACTTAGCGTGCGCGATAAGTGATGCGACCCTTGGTTAAGTCGTAAGGTGTCATTTCAACTTTCACACTGTCGCCTGTTAAAATACGAATATAGTGTTTACGCATTTTACCAGAAATGTGAGCAATCACTTCATGACCGTTTTCTAAACGTACACGAAACATAGTATTAGGAAGCGTTTCGGTGACAACGCCTTCGAACTCGATGAGTTCCTCTTTATTGGCCATAGCCTACCTGAGTATCAAATTGGAAAGGCGCAAATTATAGGCAATTTTTCTGAAAAAAACAAGATGCTTTACCCTATACACAGCGCATCTGTTAGTAAAATAAGCGAATCATCGGTTTATACTTTTTCTGTAAAAATGGGCTTGGGTAGGTTGTCAGTTCGGTCAATCGCAGTTAATCTAATTTCAATCTTTTTAAGTATAAATGAAGTACATACAAGGAAGGTTTTTGCGTGGGTCAGCTAACTGATGCATCGGTTGTATTGCGTTTAGGCTACCAAGCGATTCGTCGTGCGGGGTTGCCAACCGAAGATATTTTAACAAAAGCAGGTGTGGCCTTAAATCAGGTCGAAGCCAATGAACGTACGCCTTTAAATGCACAATATGCGTTTTGGGTTGCGGCTGAGGAAGTCAGTAAAGACCCTGATATTGGTTTACATCTGGGGGAACATTTGCCACTTTATCGCGGGCAGGTGATTGAACATTTGTTTATTTCTTCAGAAAACTTTGGTGAAGGCCTAAAACGCGCTTTGGCTTATCAACGCCTGATTAGTGATGCTTTTGATGCCAAATTGGTGGTGGAAGATGGACGCTGCTATTTAACCAATGGCGTGCAGCCGTGGTCGGAAAATATCGTCAATCGTCATTTTTCTGAATGTGCCATGTCGGGTGTTTTACGCTTCTTTAAATTTATTACTGAAGGTCGTTTTCAGCCTATTTATATCGACTTTAACTTCAGTGATGGCGCTGCAGATGATGAATATTTTCGGGTCTTTGAATGTCCTGTGAGTTTGGGGCAGAAAGAAACGCGTTTGTATTTTGATCCGAGTATTTTGGATTATCCACTATGGCAGGCAGAACCTGAGTTATTGCAATTACACGAACAGTTGGCATTGGAAAAGCTGCAGGAGCTGGCGCGTTATGACTTGGTTGGTGAAGTACGCCGTGCCATTGGTTCAACTTTAGAAAGCGGTGAAACGACATTGGAAACAGTAGCGGCGCAATTGAATATCACGCCACGCCGTTTGCGTACCCAATTGAGCGAAGCCAATACCAGTTTTCAGCAAATTCTGTCCGATTATCGATGTCGTTTGGCTAAACGATTATTATCGAATACCAATGAAAGCGTGGAGCGGATTGTGTACTTAACGGGTTTTTCAGAGCCAAGTACTTTTTATCGTGCTTTTAAACGCTGGACCAATGAAACTCCAGTGGAATATAGAAAACGTAAACAGCGTTAAGTTTGAAAATTTAAAACCTTTCCTAAACAGAATCCTCCCTAAATCCCCCTTTTTCAAAGGGGGGGACTTTCGTTTTTAACGCCTCGAAATGGAGCTCCTCTCTTTGGAAAAGGGAGGTCGGGAGGGATTAAATTATTCCGGCATGTTTAACCAATGTGGCCCTAAAGGAACTTTCGGTAAATCATACTGTTCAGGATAATGTGCCTGAATAAAATACAAGCCATCTGGCGGGGCAGTAATTCCTGCTGCTTTACGGTCTTGAGCTGCAAAAATTTGGTCAATATGTGCAATGTCATACAAACCTTGCCCGATCTCCAATAGACAACCCATGATATTGCGAACCATGTGATGCAAAAAACCATCGGCTTGAATATCTAACACTAAATAATTGCCGTGACGAATTAAGCGGCAATGGCTGACATGACGGACAGGCTGATTGGACTGACACGCTGCGGCACGAAAGCTTTCAAAATTATGTGTCCCTTCAAATTTCTGCGCAGCCGCAATCATTTTATCGACATCTAAGGGATAATAAGCGTGAGTGACTTGTTTGTGCAGCAAGGCAGGGCGTTGTGGATTGTTATACACGACATAGCGATAACGCCGTGCCTGAGCCTTAAAACGAGCATGGAAGTCCATATCCATCGTTTTAATCCATTGAATTGCAATGTCTTTGGGTAGTTGGCTGTTGGCACCCATCAACCAACCGCGTTCAGGGCGAATGGCATGCGTATCAAAATGTGCCACCATATTGGTTGCATGCACGCCTGCATCGGTACGTCCTGCACCATGTAAAATAATGGGTTCATCGGCAATTTTGCTCAGAACTTTTTCAATGGTTTCCTGCACACTAGGTACGCCTGCTTGCTGGGTTTGCCAACCCCGATACCGAATGCCACAAAACTCAATTCCGATTGCAAAACGCTGCATAATCACCTCAAATCACACTGAAGACTGCCAATGCGCATACCACTGTGCAAGGCTGTCGTATTGTAAATACATTTTTAAGGCTTTGGCATAAAGATCTGCGTGACTTTGGCAATCACTGATTAAAATTTTACTGTCCTGTAACCACTGGCTGATCGCATAGCGTTGTTGCATGCCACCAAAAGTGACTTGGGTGGTGAGAATCACGGCACATTGTTGAGCTTGTAAGGCCTGAATTAACTCAATCACTTCGGCATTGACGGCCATATTGCCTGTACCATAACTCTGTAAAATGAGGCAGTGTGGTGGCTGTTGCTGTAAGGCTTTTAAATTATCGACCAAAGCGGAAATGGCAATTGGCTGTAACATCCAGTTCAGGCAGTTAAAGTGCTGGGCTTTTTCAATATGTTGAGTGCTAATGTTGAATGCTGGCTCATTCTGCGATTTGTTCTCCGTGTAAACCAAAGCAGACTGACCTGTAAATGCATTTAACTCGGTGGTGTGTTGTTTCAGTGCCGTTGCGGCATGAATCAGTTGCTGATGGAAGGCCAGATATACTCCCTGAGTCACTTGATGAATCTGTTGTAAAGCAAAATTTAGGTTGTCCAAGGCATCACTAAATTCACGGGTATCTGTGCCTTGTGCATTGAGTAAGGGATATTGGCTACCCGTGAGAATGACATGGGTACTTTGCGCTAAAAAACGTGCCAAGACTGCGCTGGCATAGCTGAGGGTGTCGGTGCCATGTAAAATAACGAAATGTTGAAAATCATCGTGTTGTAATTTTTGAATATATTGAATGAGCTGTAACCAGTCTGCGGCTGTGCAGGCACTACTGTCTTTAATGACAGGGGCAACAAAGCATTCAATCTCTAAATTTAGGGGTAAGACCTGTGCCAAGCGTGGCAGAAATTGCTCCGCAGGCATTGGGCTTAGTGGTTCACCGACACAGCCAAAAGTGCCGCCCATATAGATTAACGCAATTTTTTTCATCATAAAAAAAGCAGCCAAGAATGACTGCTTTATCTTAATCTGATTTGAATTAAGAAGCGATTTGATTCAGTAACTGATCGGCACGTTGGCGTTGTTCAGCAGAATAATTTGCGCCTTGTTCGCTAAGTAAAGCTTTCGCAGCATCATAAGCGCCCAATTCCACATATTGGTTCGCCAAGTCTAAATTCAACTGAATTTCATCTACTTGAGATAAGTCTGGGAATGATTTCACCAATGGATCATTTAGATCAACATCTGTGCTGACAACGGTTGCAGCAGGTTCAAGTGCAATACTTGGTGCAGCAATGACTTCAGGTTCAATTGCAGGCTGAAGGTTGGTTTCCTCAGCAGGCGCACTGTCAAATGTGAAATTAAAATCAGGCGTTGCAGGTTCAGCTTTTGCTTCAACCGCAGATGCGCTTTCTGGTGTAGAAAAATTGAAGTCTAGACTTGGGGCTTTGACTGAAGAAGCTTCATTGACTGTTGATTCTGGGGCTGTTGTTTCAGCTGGACTTGGTGTTAAATCAAACGTGAAGTCGAGCGGTTTAACTTCCTCTGCAGGGCTTACACTTGGTTCAGCTGTAATTGCAGGCGCTTCAGTTTTTGCTTCTGCTGCTGTGGAATCGAGTGAGAAATTAAAATCCAGTGCAGCAGGTTCTGCTTTGACTTCAGGTTCGGCTGCTTTTTCTACAACAGGTGCAGCAGCAGGGCTGAAATTTAACGATGAGGTATCAAATTCTAAAGCTGCTTCAGGTGCTGCTGTTTTATTTGAAGTTAGTTCGTGCTGTAACTGGTCAAAAGAAGAGCTATCAGAAGAGATATCATCTTTTGATTGTATGAGGGCATCAAAATCAGCAGTTGATTTTTGTTCAACAGGAGCCGATTCTAAATCCGCTGGAGTCGTTGGTTGAAAATCAATCCCATCAATTGCTTTGTTGTTTTGCTCATCAAATACTTGTTTTTGAGCTTCTGCTTGAACCAAAATATCATCAAGGCCCAAAGCGCGTATATGATTGAGTAATTGATCAATCGCAAACTCATCTTTTTGCTGTAAATGAATATCAAGCAATAACAAATACAAACCATGCAATGAGTTATCACGTTTTAATGCTTGGTTAATTTGTGCTTCTGCAGCAAAGAAATTACGTTCTTTGATCAGGTTTTCAATGTTGGTTTGGATTTTTACAGGAACAGGGGTAGAGTGTTGTGGTGTTGGAACAACCTCTTCAACCACCACCGATTTCTGGGCAACTTTTTTGGTAGTTGTGGTTTTCTTGGCACTGGTTTTGGCTGGCGCTGCTGTTTTCTTGTTGCTTGGTTCGGCTTCTTTACTTGCTTCACGCTTTTTCAAGAAAATTGCGATCACCAGTAATAAAATAAACGGAATCACATAAATCAGCATGTTTATACCCCTTGAGGATGTGGTCCCTGTTTGACCTTATCCCAAAAAAATCATTGTGTGTAACATTTAGTGTTTTGGCTTATTTGCGGCTTGTTGTTTTTGCAATTGTTGTTGCAGTTCAGCAAGGCGCGCGTTGAGTAATTGAATTCTGTGATCCTTCTGACGTAATGCCAATTCTAATTCTGTTACGTTTCTCTGTAATTTAACGGTTTTCTCACGGGATGTCATAACTTTTAATGACAAGTCACCCGAAGTTTGTGTGGATTGTGTGTTCTTCTTGGCAGAACCGTGGGTGGAGTCCTGTTGATTCTCTGCCACGAGGCTCATTTCTGCTTGATTTAAACGATATTTGGCTTTGCCTGATTGTGGTGTACTGGCCGTTTCTGGTTTTGGAATTGCGGCTTTTTTCTCTGTTTTAGAGTTAGCTTGTGCATGTAAATTTAAGGTCGCACCACGACGTAAACGATTGGCATCGCCTTGAATAAAAGCATGCTCATTATTGGCTTTAATTTGTTGCATCACTTCGGCAACAGGGCGATTGTTTTCGCCCGCAATGCGTGAGGCAATGGCCCATAATGATTCATTCGATTGCACTACATGTTGAGTATTGACCGTAGGCTTCGCTGTTACAGGGCTTGGTTTAGCTTGTGTAGCCGCTATTTGTGCAGGCTTTTTCGTTGCAGCAGCAGGCTGAGTTTGTGCTAGTTGCTTCGTACGTTGCTGTTCAGCAAATTTTTGTACCAATGGATCAGCCGATTGTTGTGCAGTGACTGACGTAGTCGCTGTAGATGCTGTCGGTGTTGGGTTGTTATTTGTTTTTGCTGGCGCTGCTTTTGGAGCAGCAACAGTCGTATTTTCACTCGCTGCGCTACGGCTTGGCGCAGTTTGAATCACTGTTACTGCTTGATGGTTTAACGCAGGCGGTGTATTGCGTTTAATGGTTAGCGGTGCTTCAAAAGCCTGTTGTTCAATTGCTTTGGGTGTTTCAACCTGATAGGCCGTACTTACAGGTAAATTTAAAGCAATATCTTGCTCATTGACAATCATAACAGGCATTAAAGCTTGTTCATTGCTACGTTGCATAGCGGCCAATGGCGCAGGTGCACTGCGTTTTAATGGGGTGCGAATATGTTGCAGGCGGGTTGCATTGCCTTCTTTAATTTTGACCACAATATTCAACTCAGACTCGGTTAACGGTCGAGATGAGGTAATGGTGATAACCCCTGTGCCATTGCTGTTACGACGTGTAAAAAAGTTAAGATGACCAGGCGGACGGTGACTCGCACCAATCGACATCAGATCTTCTGCCGTAGCTAAACTGACATCAATCGCTTCATTCACATTCGATTGACGAAAGTTGATTTCGGCATAGAGCAATTCCCCAGTTGTTGACTGAATTTGAATCGGGTCAACATTCATTGCATACATTTGCTGTGAAGCCAAAATAGATAAAATGGCGATCTTTAATTTGTTATATACAGTCATCTTAATTGTTAGCTCGGTCATTTATCGCAAGGCGAAAAGGATAGAGTAGCGAGTTGTATGTCGATTGTAAAATATTAACACGTTGATTACATAAAAAAGCCAGTCAAATTTGACTGGCTTGTTGAGTTTGATCACAGAATCCAAAATGATTCAGTGCTCAAGACGAGGCTTAAGCATTTTTGTAATCAATTAAGATGCGTAACATGCGACGTAATGGCTCTGCTGCACCCCAAAGTAATTGGTCACCTACAGTGAATGCACCAAGGTACTCTTTACCCATGTTCATTTTGCGTAAACGACCAACAGGTACTGTTAAAGTCCCTGTAACTGCAACTGGGGTAAGATCGGTCATTGATGCTTCGCGTGTATTTGGTACCACTTTTGCCCATTGGCTTGATTGACGAATCATATCTTCAATTTCGTTCAATGGAACGTCTTTTTTCAGCTTCAATGTGATTGCCTGAGAGTGACAACGCATTGCACCAATACGTACACAGTGACCATCAATAGGAACAATCTGCTGATTGCCTAAAATTTTGTTGGTTTCAACCTGACCTTTCCATTCTTCTTTTGACTGACCGCTTTCAAGCTGTTTGTCGATATATGGAATGAGAGAACCCGCTAAAGGCACACCAAAGTTTGCCGATGGGAAACCTTCGCCGCGTTGTAATTCGGCAATTTTAGAGTCGATGTCTAAAATTGGTGAACGTGGGTCATCCAACAAGTCTTTGGTGTTGTTATACAAGTAGCCCATGCCTGTGATCAGCTCACGCATGTTTTGCGCACCTGCACCAGAAGCTGCTTGATAGGTCATTGAAGTTGCCCATTCCACCAAATTGTTTTGGAATAATGAACCCAAGCCCATCAACATGAGTGAAACAGTACAGTTACCGCCCACAAATGTTTTGGTGCCATTCACCAAGCCATCTTTAATGACATTCATGTTGACTGGATCAAGTACGATAATCGCTTCATCATCCATACGTAGGGTAGATGCAGCATCAATCCAGTAACCATTCCATCCTTCAGCTTTAAGCTTCGGGAAAACGGCAGAAGTGTAATCACCACCTTGACAGGTAATAATGACATCCATTTGCTTCAGACTTTCAATATCTGTTGCATCCATAAGTGCTGGGGCAGTCTTACCACCAAATGCTGGTGCTTCACCACCAGCATTACTGGTAGAGAAATAGAATGGTTCAAAATGAGCAAAATCATTTTCTTCAACCATACGTTGCATAAGGACGGAACCCACCATCCCGCGCCAACCGACCAGACCTACTTTCATGCCACTTTGCCTCGGTGCGTTAAAAAACAATAAAGGAATATAAGTCTATCAAAAGGGGGCGCAACTGCAAGCATTACATGAACAAAACATGAGTATTATTGAGTGAAATCTCTTGTTTGTGTTACATACAAAATTGATAACTTTGGTTTTCATGTAAAAACGACAAAAAATACAAAAGAGTAAAGCAAGATGATTTGGGTAAAAGGGCTTGCAATATTAGTCATTTGGTTAAGTTTTTGGTCACTGATTCCACGTGATGAATGGTGGATTCGGGGCGCAGATTTTCCACGTTTACAGATCTTGGTTTTAGGCATCATTGCCTTTGTTTTGCTACTGATTTGGGAGCAGACGTGGGATGTGTCTAGCCAAGTGATTTTAATTGGACTGATTGCGGCTTTGGCTTATCAGTTAAAAATGGTCTTGCCCTACACCTTGCTGTGGAAAAAACAGGTCAAACAAGTTCGTCCAGAACAGCTAAATCCTGAAAAACAAATTTCATTAATCGTGTCCAATGTTCTGACACCAAATCAGAAATATCATCTGTTGATTGAACATATTCAAGCCTTAAAACCAGACTTGGTATTGACTTTAGAAACTGATTTGGCATGGCAACAAGCCTTGTCTGTGATTGAAGCCGACTATCCTTATCGGGTCGCTGTGCCTTTAGATAATTTATATGGCATGCATTTGTATAGCCGTTTGCCATTAAAAGACACTGAGATCAAATTTATTCTCAGCGATGAAATTCCATCCATTCATACCAGTGTGATTTTGCCTTCGGGGCAGCCTGTACAGTTGTATTGTTTGCATCCTAAACCACCAAGTCCTACCGAAGCCAAAGATTCAGTTTTAAGAGATGCCGAATTGTTGATTGTAGGCGATCAAATCAAAGATTTAGATGAAAGCTGTATCGTAATGGGTGATTTAAACGATGTGGCGTGGTCGCGGACTACGCGCTTGTTTCAAAGAATCAGTGGCTTGCTCGACCCGCGCGTAGGGCGGCACTATATCAATACCTTTCATGCCGATTATCCTTTACTGCGTTGGTCATTAGACCATGTATTTCATAGTACCGATTTTGCATTGGTGGATATGCAGCGTTTGGCGCATATCGGTTCAGACCATTTTCCTGTGTATGTGGTATTGCAAACTGGGCGGGTGTTTGATCGAATTCAGGAAGAGCTGCCCCAAACTGATGCCGATGAGCAGGAAGCACAACAGGCGATTCAGGAGGGGATTGAAAAAGCAGAGCGAGAAGAAAAACTGGTGACCGATGAAATTGCACAACCGTATAAAGCACAGGATAAATCGGTTTAGAAATTAAACGAAAAGTGTACGAAATGGCTTACACGGATTTAGGCACATGACGCATGGTTTATTCTGACTGATCTGGTTAAGATTAATTCATCAGCACAAGGACTCGGGAACGGAATATCCCATTAAGGAAGACGACGCTGACGGATAAACATCAAGGATATGATGTAGGTAAGGAACGCCATACAATAAAATAACAATAAGTTTTGAAAGCACAACCTCATGAGCCCGAGTTTTACAGGATGTAGAACTCGGGCGATGATTTTTGGGGGACTTATTTTTTTCACTCTCATAGTTTTTAAAAAAAATTAAACTTCAATCAGCTCGATTCAGTTCTATGGTTTGGTTTTAGGCGTATTTTGACTGCAAAACTTGCTGATATAAATCTAAGGTTTGATGACACATATCTGCCAAGCTGAACAATTCAACAGGGGCGACACTTTGCGGTGTTTCCAGATGCAATTGCACTGCATTGAATAAAGCGACTTGGTCATCTACCGCGATGAGTCCTTGCGGATACAGTTGTGATAGAATTTCAGCCACACCACCACGGTTCCAGCCAATCACAGGTGTTCCTAACGATAAAGCCTCGAGCGCAGTGCGTCCAAAGGTTTCTGCCTGATTGGAAAGTGAAAGTACAATATCGCTAAACGCAAGCCACTCGCGAATGTCAGAACGGTGTCCAACAAAGGTTATCGCTTCGGTCAGATGTTTATCCCGAATATTGCGTTCCAGTTCCTGTAAATAAGCTGCTTTTTTAACATCTGCACCGCCTACAACAACAGCATGAATCTGTGGATACTGGGTTTTTAATTTCGCAATTAGATCAATCAATGTTTCATGACCTTTTAAGCGGGTGATACGTCCCGGCAAACAAATTAAAAACTTATGTTCAAGTTCTGGGAAATCTTGATAGGTTTGTTGCATCCATTGTGCCGAAGGTTGATACCCGTGCGGAAATGCAGCAGGGTCAATTCCACGATAAATACGGACAATATCTTCAGGTGGACAGTTTTGATAATGATCACGAATGTATTTGACTACACTGTCAGAAACTGCGATCACTTTTTCCGCTTGGGTCATAATTTGGCTGTAACGGTTAACTGAATAAAAACCATGTACAGTTGAAATTAAGTGTGGACGTTTTTCGGCTGGAATACCTTTTAGGGAAAAATGAGTTAGCCATGCAGGTACGCGGGAACGTACATGCACAATATCAGGTTGATGTTGCATAATCAGTTGGCGTAAAGGACGGATTTGCCACAAGCTTGATAATGATTTTTTGTGGATGGCTAACTTTAAATGAGTGGAACCTTCAGCTTCGAGTTGGTTAACCATCCGTCCGCCATTCGACACCACCAATGACGTATGTCCTTGAGCGACCAAGGCTCGGGCGATTTCGAGCGTACCGCGTTCTACACCGCCACTGTTTAATTCGGGTAATAACTGCATGACTTTCATGAATCTTTCCTTCTGCCGTACAGATTAGTAAATACTGTC
Source organism: Acinetobacter sp. YH01011 (assembly GCF_013420785.1). Classification (NCBI taxonomy): domain Bacteria; kingdom Pseudomonadati; phylum Pseudomonadota; class Gammaproteobacteria; order Moraxellales; family Moraxellaceae; genus Acinetobacter; species Acinetobacter sp. YH01011. The sequence continues at coordinate 5,173 of NZ_VOYG01000005.1, read as the reverse complement.
ATAACCTTCGGGGCGGCTCTTAAACCGACGATGAAACCACATATATTGGGTAGGAGCGATCCGTAATTGCTGCTCAATAATGAAATTGGTGCGCGTTGCATCTGCAACTTCATCTGCGCTTGGGAAATCCAGCAGTTCAGGTTCAATCAAGACTTTATATTGAGGGTTGGAAAGCTCACCTGTACGGTAAAAATATAACGGAATTGCTGCGGCTTTGGTCATTTTAAGTAAACGACGATGCGCTGTAACTGTCGCAGCAGGCACGCCAAAAAATGGCGCCATAACACCTTGTTTTAAACCAAAGTCCTGATCTGGGCTATACCAAATGGCACGACCATTTTTTAAGTGGCGGATTAAACCACGCATGTCATCGTGGTCAATTTGATGACCGTAAATGGTGGCGCGACAACGGTAAATCAGCATGTCCAGTAAGGGATTGTTTTGTGGACGATAGACCACATCGGGGTCAAAATATTGTGCACAGACATAGCCACCTGCATCTAGCAGAGTAGAATGTGTGCCTAACAATAAAACCCCGCGACCATCTGCTTGGGCTTGCTGAATATGTTCCAAACCTTCAACCTGAGTGCGTCCTTTAAACCACTGTGGACAGTACCATGCATTTAAGGTTTCAAATACGCCCAGCATTTGATCAACAAAGACTTGGCGAGCATTTTCATGTACTTCAGCCTCGCTCCATTCAGGAAAACACACTTCCAAATTGCGTAACGTAGTTACGCGACGTGACTTCATGCTGTTAAAGGCAATATTGCCTAAAAGCTGCGCCAAACGATACTGAATCGCCCACGGCAAAATGGCTAAAATCATCAGGTAGACAATGCCAATCCAGATGCCCCAATATTTTGGCAACAGGAAAGACCATTGAAATTCACCAGGTTGAAATTCAGTGCGTTGACTCATAATATCCAGATCGCTTGTTGCATCGTTGCAGTGTAGCATGAACCGATTTTAAAATTAAAAAAGCATCCGTCCAATGGGGTAGATGCTTTAAGAGGTCTGATTTTAGAGGATTTATGCCAAGCGTTTAAACACGTTTAGTATATCCCCAGAGTTTATTGGTCTAGTTACCGTTGGCTAGATTTTCTAACTCATCCCAGCGTTCTAGTTTTTCCAGTAGCTCTTCATCAATTTCTGCCAAACGCTGAGAGGCTTTGGTGGCTACTTCAGCATCCGTTACAAACCAAGAGCCATCTGCCAGTTTTTCAGACAATTCGGCTTGTTCCTGCTCCAATGCTTCAATTTCGCCAGGTAATTGCTCTAAAGCACGTTGATCTTTGTAGCTCAATTTGACTTTTTTCGCTTGTGGCGCGGCAGCTGCAGCCTCGGCTTTGGCAACGGCTTTTTTGACATCACTTTTTTGATCAACTACAGTTTGGTCTGGACGCTGCTGTAAATAGTCCTGATAGCCACCAATATATTCATCAATATTGCCTTTACCATCAAATACCCAAGTTGAAGTCACTACGTTGTCCATAAAGGCACGGTCGTGTGAAATCAGTAATAAAGTCCCTTTATAGTCGCTGAGCATTTCCTCAAGCAATTCTAAAGTGACCATATCCAAGTCGTTCGTTGGCTCATCCATCACAATTAAGTTAGATGGTTTTAGTAACAATTTTGCCAGTAAGATGCGGTTACGTTCACCGCCAGACAAGGCTTTAACAGGCGTGCGTGCACGTTCAGGTGAGAATAAAAAGTCTTGCAAATAACTATAGATATGACGACGTTGTCCGTTTACATCTACAAAATCTGAACCTTCAGATACGTTATCTTTAACTGATTTTTCCAAATCCAATACATTACGCAATTGGTCAAAATAGGCAATTTCGAGCTGTGTTCCTGTTTTGACAGAACCACCATGCTCAATTTCACCCAAAATGGCTTTAATCAGCGTGGTTTTACCCACACCGTTGTCACCCACTAAACCAATACGGTCGCCACGTAAAACCAATGCCGAAAAGTCTTTAATAATTGGTGCTTGATTGCCAAAAGCAACTTGTAAATGTTCAATTTCAAAAACAAGTTTGCCTGAACGGTTGGCTTCCTGCGCAGCCATATTGACTTTGCCTTGTTGGAAGCGACGTGCCTTAGATTCTTCACGTAAGGCTTTTAAGGCACGCACACGTCCTTCGTTACGGGTACGACGTGCTTTAATGCCTTGGCGAATCCATGCTTCTTCTTCGGCCAGTTTTTTATCAAATAGTGCGTTTTGTTTTTCTTCAGCTTCGAGTTGCTGTGCTTTTAAATCTAAATAACGTGAATAGTTGCCTTCATAGCTGCGTAACACACCACGATCTAGCTCGACAATGCGAGTGGCAATACTGTCTACAAAAGCACGGTCATGCGAAATAAACAGTAGGGTTAAATTGTTTTGATCGAGTAAGAATTTTTCTAGCCATTCAATACTTTCTACATCCAAGTGGTTGGTCGGCTCATCTAATAACAACACATCAGGTTGTGTGAGCAGGGCACGTGCCAACAACACACGACGTTTACGTCCGCCCGATAAATCGGCCAAGTCTGCATTCGGATCCAGTCCCATTTTACTTAAAATGGCATTGACCTTATTTTCTAGCGCCCAGCCATCCAGTTGATCCAACTTGTGTTGCAGGTTCCCCATACGGTCACAGGCATCCATATCGCCCAATACACAGGCATCACTGGCTTCATGGTAGGCTTTAAGTACCGCAGCTGCTTCACCTGCACCATCTGCCACAATATCGGCCACTTTACCAGATGACATCGGTACATCTTGTGCCAGCATAGAAATAGTGATGCCATTTTGCAACGATACTTCACCGGCATCTGGCAGTAAACTTCCTTCAATCAGTTTAAGTAGAGTAGACTTACCTTCCCCATTACGGCCAATCAAACACACTCGTTCGCCACGTTCTAGGTTAAAATTCGCGCCGTCGAGCAAGGCAGGTCCACCAAATGCAAGCTGGACATCCCTTAAAGTAATATAGGCCATAGTGTTTCCTAAAAAATCTCAAATGAGGATTTGAAATGACTAAACAAAGTATAGATGATCAGGCGTCATTTTCCGCACCCATTGAAGATTTGCAAGTGCGAATTGCATTTTTGGACGATTTAGTTGAACAATTGAATGAACAAGTGGTACGTCAAAGTCTGGAAATTGCGGATTTAAAGCAACAAATGCAATTGTTGTATCAGCGAGTTGAGTCTGCCGATTTGTCGGAAGGCATTGCACCATTTGACCCACTGACTAACCGTCCACCGCATTATTAAGGCTTGAAGACGCATAAATATAGGGAAGGGAGTTGAGATCAAAACAATGTCAGACATGAATTTTATTTGACCTTTACAATACTTCCCGTTGTAATGCTCGGCTGCTGCGCCTAAATCTTAAAATCTACCCGTGTTCGCTAAAATTTATGTCTTCTAAAGTTGTGTTACTTGATCTTGAAAACAACATGCCTACCGCGACTTTGTTGCGAGAGATTGTTGAGCATCATCCTAGTGTGTATCTGTTTAATTGTGCAGGAAAATTTGAATACAGCCTGCAAGATTTAACCGAGTTCGCAGGCTGGGTTAGCACAGGTCAGCTCATTATTTTAGATAGCCCTCGTGCCGAATTTAAAGAGTTTGAATATGCTGTGGTGGTGGGACAACTCATGGCGCTACTTGAGCCAGATACACAGGTTGAAGTCATTTCTGCCGCAGACAGTATTCAGATTTTATTGGAAATGTTGCAGGCTTCTGAAATCGCCTGTCACCTGATTCATATTCAGCCTGAAGCACAGGCTGCGAAAAGCAAACATCATTTGCCAAGCCCTGCGGCAATTCGCAGTAAGCCTGAATTGCTATTGGTGAAAAAGTACTGTGATGCGTTGGCAAAAATGTCAGGCAAACCGACAACTCAAGACGCTTTAAAAAACTCGATCTCCAATATTTTGCAGCTTGAAACAGACAAGGCACAGCATGTGTTGGGCATGCTGATTAACCTAAAAATTGTTAAACGTGTAGATGAGCAGATCAGTTTCCGTAAAAAAGTACTGAAACAATGGGTGCAGTTAGATTTAGATGCCGCAGCAGAACCTGTCCAAGAGACGACGGTAAGGTCTACGCTAGCGGAGCAAGCAGAAGTCGCAGAATTGCATCCTCAGCATATGTTGTTTAAAAACTTTAGCCAAATTGACCCTGTGCAATGGGAAGTGGCAAAAAAACTACGTGAGTTAAAAGGTAATAAGCCTAAAGATATTTATGAGTTGCGTGATTTATTGGAACGACTTTTTCCAAAATCTGACATTCGTTTATTGCTCAAAGAACTGATTGAAAAAGGCTATATTTATTGGAATGGGCATGAAGTGCTGTATAGCCATGAAATGTTTTTGAGTTGATAAGACTGAGGGTATATGAAAAAAATATTATTAGTAGACATCGAAAATATTCAAAAAACTGAAAAAGAGCTTTTGAAATACTTAGCTCAATATCAATATGTGTATTTGGTGTATGCAAAATCCCCTGTGAGTTTTAGTTTGGATGGACTTGTTCATCTTTCTCCATTTGTGATGAATGGTAAGCTAAAAGTTTTAAAGATGCCAAAAGTTGGTAAAGATGCGGCAGATTTTGGTTTAGCTTTTATTGCTGGGCAACTTTCGACACAAGTCTCTGCAAAAGAGTACTTATTTGACGTTTTGTCGAATGATCACTCGATGGAATATGTGATAGATCTCTTAAAAATCGCTAAATTTGATGCAAAAGTTATCCATGAAAAGCCCTTGGTTTCACCTCATGTGATTAATGAAGTTAAAGCAGAAATTAATATTGATCAGTTGGTTTATCAGTATTGTGAATATTTGAATAAGCAAAGTTCCAGACCTGCCAAACTTGAAACTTTGTTGAATTCACTCAAAGCCATATTGAAAGTGAATGATGAAGTCTCAAAAGTCTTGGTTGAATTTTTGAAGAAACATAAAATTCTTCGCTTGGATAATAATAAACCCGTTTTTCAAGATCCTAGTTTACATAAATATTTAAGAACGTATAGCTTTACTGCTGAAACTGCTGAAACTGCTGAAACTGCTGAAACTGCTGAAACTGCTGAAACTGCTGAAACTGCTGAAACTGCTGAAACTGCTGAAACTGCTGAAACTGCTGAAACTGCTGAAACTGCTGAAACTGCTGAAACCTG
>NZ_VOYG01000014.1:0-87273 GCF_013420785.1 Acinetobacter sp. YH01011 | reverse complement strand
CAGCGTAATCTTTCGCTTCACCACCAAACTTACGTGCACATACTGTAGCAATCGCAGCTGTTAAAGTTGTTTTACCATGGTCAACGTGACCGATTGTGCCCACGTTAACGTGTGGCTTATTACGTTCAAACTTAGCCTTAGCCATGTTCATCTTCCTCGTTTACGTCGAACACAATGCTGAGTAAAACTCTGCCCCGACATATCGCCTAAAAAACTAGACACCTAATACTTGAAAAGCAGACTAATAAGCCTGCTTTTTGAAAATCTTGTGCGAATAATCGCTAAACTGTATCTGGAGCTCTTATCGAGATTTGAACTCGAGACCTCTCCCTTACCAAGGGAGTGCTCTACCACTGAGCTATAAGAGCGACAAATCCTTCGATGGAGCGGGAGACGAGGATCGAACTCGCGACATGCAGCTTGGAAGGCTGCCGCTCTACCAACTGAGCTACTCCCGCATCTATGTTGGTAATTACCACTTCTATCGAAGTTAATGGTGGTGGGAGAAGGATTCGAACCTTCGAAGCTTACGCGGCAGAGTTACAGTCTGCTCCCTTTGACCGCTCGGGAATCCCACCATTTTCACACTTACTCAGTGTTCGTTCTTTACTTAACAACTCAAACTCCCTAAGATGGTGCCGGCACACGGATTCGAACTGTGGACCTACTGATTACAAGTCAGTTGCTCTACCAACTGAGCTATGCCGGCGTTTCTTAGTGTTTCGTACGTTTCGTATCGGAACGGTGTGCAGTTTAGCAAAACTTGAAATCCGTGCAAGTGTTTTTTTCAAAAAAAACGCTAAAAACTCATAAAATCAATCCATTTGATGATAATTCAACCGCTTTGATCACTGCGCGAGCTTTTATTTGGGTTTCATTCCATTCAGATTCAGGATTTGAGTCCGCAACTAGACCTGCGCCTGCCTGCACATAGACCTTATTTTCACGAATTACACAGGTACGAATGGCAATCGACATATCCATTTCGCCATGCCAGCCTAAATAACCAACAGCACCACCGAAAACGCCACGTTTTACAGGCTCAACTTCGTCAATAATTTCCATAGCACGAATTTTTGGTGCGCCTGAAAGCGTGCCTGCGGGGAAGGTTGCCTGAAAAACATCCAAAGCATCTACATCATCACGCACTTCACCCTGCACATTGGAGACAATATGCATGACATGCGAATAACGTTCGATCACCATTTGATCGGTGACTTGCACTTTACCAATTTTGGCAATACGTCCAACATCATTACGACCTAAATCGATCAGCATTAAATGTTCAGCGATTTCTTTTTCATCTGACAGTAAGTCTTGTTCCAAAGCCAAGTCTTCTTCTTTGGTTTTGCCACGCGGACGTGTACCCGCTAAAGGGCGCACGGTTGCAATGCCATTTTCCAAACGCGATAAAATTTCAGGTGATGAACCGACTATATGAAACGGTTGGTCGTCAGCCAAGGTTTTGCCCTGCACCAAAAACAAATACGGCGATGGATTAAGGTGACGTAAGGCGCGATAAACCTGTAACGGCTCACCATCAAAATCTGACACCATGCGATGTCCAGGCACCACTTGCATAACATCGCCTGCACGAATGTATTCTTTGACGGTATCAATGGTCGCCAAGAATTTTTCTTTGCCTGTAAGCGATTCAAAATGTGGTGGCGTATGTTTTTCTGCTTTTAGACTAATCGGGGTTGCTAAAATTTCTTCTAGTGCATCGAGCTGCTGTTGTGCCTTGTTATAGGCATCTGCCTGTGCTGCATCGGCATGCACAATTAAGAACAAGGTATCTTTTAAGTTATCAAACACGATGACTGTTTTAGACAACATCATCCAAATATCAGGCAAACCGACTGGATCTGCTGCAGGCACGTTTTTTAAACGCGGTTCGATATAACGCACTGCATCGTAACCAAAATAACCCACCAAACCACCTGTAAAGCTTGGCAATTCAGGCAAGTCAGCTTGCGTAGGCACTTTAAATTGCGCTTGAAAATCGCGGATATACTGAAACGGCTGTGCACAAGTTTGTTTTTCGATTGAACCGTCAGCATGTTGGATGGTGAGTTCACCCGCATTACAGGAGAAAACTGTAGATTCACCCAAACCAATAATTGAATAACGTGCCCAGTTTTCACCACCTTCTACAGACTCAAACAAATAGGCTTGTTGATGCTGCTTCAAACGTGCAAATACCGACAATGGAGTTTCGGTATCGGCCAAACGCTGGCGATATACAGGAATGAGGTTGTAGCCTGCTGCTTTAAGTTGTTCAAATTGAGTCAGAGTGGTCATGTGAAGCTCTCTATATTTCGATGTAGCAATGTTTTCGATAAGACGAAGTGAAGGACGGTTGTAGATTGACTAGCGTCGCCATCGAAATATGGACATTACAGCCTGACTCATATTGATATCCTTTATAGCAATTAGCGTAAAATTATTTGATTTTTGAATCTTAAATATTTAACAATTCAGTTAAATTATCCACAATTTGTTGCGGCTGACAATTGGCAATCGGCTCACCATGATTATAGCCGTAGCTGACCACAATACAATCAATCCCCGCTCGACGCGCGGCTTCAACATCATTAGAAGAATCACCAATCATCAAGACTTGAGACTTCTCCACTTGATAATGTTCAACACAATGCAGCAATTGACGCGGGTGTGGTTTACGCTCCTCAAAGCGATCTCCACCAATCACATCAGCAAAATAGTGTTGCATCTCTAATGCTTCAACAATGGCACGAGCAGGTAGTTCAGGTTTATTGGTCACACAAACTAAGGTTTTTTGTTGTGCTTTTGCCCAGTCCAAAAATTCAATAATGCCCGGGAATGGTTGTGTGTCGATACACGGATCGGCATTATAAATTTCTAAGAAGGTGTTCAGTAGCTGTTGTTGCTGTTCAGGATGAACTTCGCCCATTAAGTGCGATAAGACACTATTGCAAAATACCGCAGTTCCCTTCCCCACCCAAGTTCGCACTTGTTCCAGTGTTACCAAAGGCAGTTGCAGTGCATTTAAACTCATGTTCATGGCGCGGTATAAATCTGTCGCAGAATCGACCAAAGTGCCATCTAAATCAAATAAAATGACTTGACGTGTATCAAGCTGAGCAATAGACATTCTTCCCCCTAAATGAACAAAGGCATGCGATCGCATGCCTTGATTGTAAAGCAAAGGCTGCTTATTTAAACAATAGCCAAGCCAAAACTGCCAAAATCACCAAGACAATCAGTGAAATCAAGCCAACAGAAGCATTTTTTTGCTGTTCTTTCTCTTGTTCCACACGAGAAACAGGCTGCTCGACAGACACAGGTGTTGGCTCTGCTGGAACTGCATGAATATCCACGCCTTCTGGAATAGGTGCTGGTTTTGGTACTGCCACGCCTTGCGGCATACCATCACGGTTTAATTGCACAGAACTGTCACGTTGATTCAATTCAGGCATTCCCTGCTCGTTCATTTGCTGTGCAGGTGTTTTTTCTGTTTGTGCTGTGACTTTTTCAGCAGTTTTGGCGACATCTGCCGCATGTTCCAATTCAACCGCAGGCGCAAATACTGAAAACTTTAAGCTGGCAAATTGGACGATATCACCTTCTTTAAGTAAGGTTTCATCGGCAATGCGTAAATCATTTACAAAAGTGCCGTTGGAAGAATTTAAATCTTGCACATACAGCGCTTGTTCTTTAAGTAAAAAAGCCGCATGTTTACGTGAAATTTCTGCCGATTGCAGCACCAAATCTGCACTTTGATGACGCCCCACCAACATATCACGGTCGATACTAATTTCTTGGCCAGTAAATTCACCGCTAATTGCTTGTATTTTCCAAGTCATAAATAACTTCTCTCGTGTGATTTGGCGACATCATAACATGCCCTCAACCACAATCTGCGCAGGATACGATTAAGGTGTAGCGCGAATTGTGGTCGTAGTGACTGTATTTTTAGTTTTGCTGACTTCCTGCTGCGGCAAAACTACGTTTTGGCGCTGTACCGCAGGCTCAATCGCAACAGGGGTGCTCACCACCGTTGCTGTGCGGTTTGCAGACACTGCTGATGGTAAGGTTTGATAAGTTCCTGTTTGCGGCGCAACTCGAGATACAGGCAAACGCTGCTGATAAACATCGCTAACATTCTCAGGCAGTTTAGCAAAGCTACCATCGGCATCCATTGCCAACTGAAGGCTATACAATTGGCTATAACGCTGCTGCGAAATACGGCGAATATCCTGACTATCTCCCACAATGGTTGGGTGAATAAAAATCAATAAATTACGTTTTTGATTAGATTGACCATCGGAACGGAATAAACGCCCCAACCCTGGAATAGCACCCAAACCTGGCACAGCCTGACGACTATAAACCGAGTTATCAGAAATTAAGCCACCTAAGACAATGGTTTGTCCGTGCTCGGCCAAAATAGAAGTTTTAATTGCGCGTTTGCTGGTGACTAAATCCTGCGCCTGACCTTTATTGGCTTTGACATCTGACACTTCTTGTTCAACTTCCAAGCGTAGTGTTCCGCCTTCACCAATATGTGGCACGACTTTTAAAGTAACCCCGACATCTTTACGTTCAATAGTGGTATACGGATTTGCCACACCACCATTGGTAGATAATGAACCTGTTACAAAAGGAACGTTTTCACCAACCACAATATAGGCTTCTTCATTGTCCATGGTCACAATAGATGGCGTAGACAATAAATTGGATTTGGTTTTTTCCTTCAAGGCCTGAATCATCGCACCATATAGCTTGCGTGAACCATCACGACCTTCACGATAATCACCCAACACCAATGACGTACCTGCACCAATCGCACTGCCTGCGCCTGCTGCACCACCAGTTAAATAGCCTGCAGCAACATTTTTTAAACTTGCACCAATATTGTCAAAATTAATTAGACCGATACCGCTGCTTAAATCGCCCAATGCCCACTGCACACCCAATTGGTCGGCATCGGTACCTTCCACTTCTATAATCGCAGCTTCAATCAACACTTGTTGACGACGGGTATCTAGTTGCTGAATGGCCGATTCAATTTCACGCATCAACTGCGGATCGGCTTTGACCACCAAAGCATTTTGCGAGCCATCGGCAATAATACTGACACCATTACCATTAAAACTGGTGATGTTGTTTTGATTGTTGCTATTCGAGCTGCCACCCAAATTAATACTTGGGGTGGAAATAGTCGATGAATTACCTGTGTTGTTATTGGTGCTGCTTAAATTACTAGCACTGTTGTTGTTACTGTTGCTATTTGCATTAGAGCTGCTGCTCACCGCCTGTCCTGAAACCAGACCTTGCAATATTTCTGCTAAATTCTGTGCACTGGCATATTTCAAGCGAAAAACCTTCAAACCACCCAAACGATCTGCCGCAGGCACATCCATCATTTCAATCATTTGACGAATGCGTTTACGTGTTGCGGTATCGCCTTTGATGATAATACGATTGGTACGGTTGTCCGCCACAATACGCACACGCGAACCTTTAACATCTTTCGCTGCCCCTGTCGAACTCATCGACTCAAGCAAGCCAATGACTTCTTCAGCTTGACTGGATTGCAGGCTAATCGCTTCAATGTCATTTTGCCCCGTACCATCTAGGTTACGAATAATGCTTTCTAACTGATAAATGTTACTGGCACGATCAGACACGATTAGAGCATTGGTGCCCCCGACCGCAGACAAATGCGCAAACTGAGGCATGAGCGGACGTAAAGCAGGAATCAGGTCATTGGCATTGGTATTTTCTAGCCAAATCACTCGCGTTACAATTTGGTCACCACGCGCATTTTGACGACCATCATAGGGAATGCCTGAGCTTTTTACATTGCTGTCAGGTACAAGGCGAATGGTATTGCCTGATGGTATTGCCACCACACCATTCACATTCAATACGCCTAAAAACAGGTCATAGACTTCATTTTTATTCAGGGCTTTGTTGGAAATCACCGTGACATTGCCACGCACACGCGGATCGACTGCAAAGTTCTTGCCCGTAATATCGGCCACTTCATTAATAAATGCAGTTAAGTCCGCATCACGTAAATTAATTTTCCAGGTTTGCGCATGACTTGCAGTACTCACCATTGCAACAAGCGGTGCAGCAGCCAGTAATGCCCAAAATGGACGCTCATAATTCAATAAAGCCATAATCTACTGTGTTTCCTAACCCTAAATATGTCTCTGCATGTAGTTACGATGCCGATCCATTTAAAAATTTTGTTGTATGGTCATCACTTGATCACCACGTTTTATTTCTAATTTCACTTGACCTTCACGACGTGCCTGTTCAAGCAATTGTGCATCGCTTTGTCCTTGCCCGACGTTTTGCCCATTTAAAGACAAAATACGGTCACCTGGCTGTAAACCCAGTTTATTTCTTAAAGCGGCTGGCGTACGTGTAGTCACTTCATAACCATTGCCCGTATTTGCTTCAACACCCATCTCTTTTAAGTATTGTTCGCGATCTTCCTGTATGCGCTGCACTGCCTGTCCAATGGCATTATTCGGTTGTGCGGACTGCGTAGGTGCAGTTACAGGAGCTTGATTACCACTTGGAATTAAAGGTGCGATAGGTTGATTTAAACCATTTTCAATACCTTTAAACAATACTTCACGCGTCGCGCCACTGCTATGACGTAAAATAACCCGATCCCAGTAGACTTCTGCCAATTGGTACTGACTCAAATCAATCACATCACCCACACGGTAACGCTCTGCCACCTCATTCACTTTAATGACCGCAGAAGAAAACTGACTCGGCTGCCCAACCACTACACCTTGCAAAGTCATATTTAATTGATCATCGGCAGTGTTGCTGCGCCCAAGTTCTTGAAACAATGCAAAGGAGGTAATATTCGGGATTTGTGGTTGCTGTGAACCCAACTCCACCCGATCAATTTGCATGACTTGGGGCGGCGCAACAACCCACCAAAATAAACTCGCCAGTTTCCAACACAGATACAAAATCAAAAAAGCTAAAAATACTGGCGCAGCACGATCAAACTGCTTCCAGTGCAAATTCCCTAATCGTTCAGAGAGTGTACGCATTAGAAACCTCCTTTTAATAGAGGTTGGCGAGTGCTGATCACATAGGTATCTAAGCCCGCTTTGCCTTCATAAGAGGCGATATTCATCAATAAGCGTTGCGTGAGTTGCACATCTAGCATCAAGCTTTGATCAAGCGCAATATTCAGCATTTTTTGTTCACGTTGATCGCGAATATCAAATAACAGTTTGCCATTTTCATCGGACAAACTGCCTTTTAACGCAGGGATATTCATACGGTCTTGGCGCTGAGCAAAACGATACAGCAATTCGCCACCCGCCCACTGCAGTTGTCCTTTGGCTTTGGTGAAGCCTTGCTGTTTTTTAAAATTCAAATGAATGTCTTTGAGTTGAATCGCATTACTTGGCCACTGCCAATCCACAATACTTTTTAAGGTTTCTGGCGCAACTTGCCCATCTAAAGATTGCACCAAGACGCTACCAAAACGATAGCCAACAATGCCTTCGAGTTTAGTATTACCACTATGCACTTCAACATCGGCAGCGACACGCAATAAAACTAAATCTAAAGGACGTGTATTCCAACTTAAAGAACCACGTAACTGTCCCTTATGCCAATCGGCTTGCCCCTTCCAGATATTGCCACTCACATTATGTAAGGTCTGATTATTTTTATAAAATTTTGAAATTAACCACGCTGCTGGAATTTGTAATAACACAAAAAACAAAAATGCAATGAGGGCGAAAATCCACCACGTGATGTATTTGGGTTTCTTTATCATGCCACCACGACCAACCTTACTAATTTTTCTATGAATGACTTTTTATAACACTCACACATTATGCACACTTTTTCGGCGTCGCCAATTGATACAGATAAAAAAACCAAGCCGTATTGCTTGGTTTTTGAACTCTAAGTCAAATCAATGACAAATTGATGAAGCTTAGATTAGAAAATCTTCAAGTTTTGCGCCTTTTTCTAATTCAGCGACTAACCAGCGTGGTTTTTTACCACGACCAGTCCAAGTATCTGTAGAATTGATTTTGCTACGATAACGTGGCGCTACAGTTTTACGTGGGCTTTTCTTACGCTTGCTTTCGCCAACTTCCAAAATCTGCTCAATGCTTAAACCCAAATTGTCTGCAATCGCTAAAATTTGATTATAGGCATCTTCAATTGCTTGATCTTTTTTCGTGGCAATTAATGCTTCCGCTTCAGCTTGTAAACGCTTTAACTGTTCTACAGACAAATTGCTAATATCAGGCATCATACTTACTCCAAAAACTATGCTTTTTATATTCAGTTATTAAATTAAGCAGATTCATTCTATTTTTATCAAACCGAAGCGTCAATAAAAAATCTACTACTCTACATATAAATAACAGTCGGACATATTATGAACTGATTATTAAAATTTAATCAAGAATATGCTGTACGGTTTTTTCTATTTTATGAATACCCGCGCGTACATTTTCAGGGATTAAGGTTTTTTGCATATTGACGCGATCTACACATACAATCACCGCATCTGCCTCTGCCACCACCATTTGCTGTGCTTCACTGTGGATTAAATAATGCATACGCATGGCACTATTACGCAATTCTTCTACCCGAACACCAATTTTTAAAATATCAGGATAAACCACGGGGCGTATATATTTGCACTGATTTGAGGCAATCACCGTCAAAACATCTTGCTGTAAAATTTTTAAATGGTCTAAATAATATAAACGCGCACTTTCAATATAACGGTAATAGATCACATTATTGACATGCCCAAAAGCATCCATATCTCCCCATGCGACACGCTGCTCAAAAACAATTGGATAATCTGCTAGTGTTAACACAACTCACCTTTAAATTTTAATTTCGACAAAATTAGAATTATTTTCAAAGATTAAATTTAACTGTTTTAATAATTCAGGCTGATCTTTTAAATTAGATTTAACTCTTAAATAACTCATTAATACGTGTTCAGGATATAAATCCAGTAATTGCTCGGCTTCTGAATAACGCGCTGTTGCTGTAAAAATATGCCATTTGGCAAAACTAAATACAGGTAATGCAGGGTATTTCTGTTCCCACAGATTTATTTGCTTTTCAATTTTGGCATAATCAGGTTGTTGTTTTAACAACTGCTGTTGGAACCATAAATAAAACACTTCCTGATTAAACTGTTCACTCAACATCTGTACCGCAAGACGTTCATGTTGTGCGGCCAAATCAGGCAGACGCGACAATAACTTCAACCACAACACCTGAATGGCATAAGACTGACTGAAAATCTGCTCACTTAAATCACTATAACGCTGCTGCAAAGCCTGTAAATTTTCTGCATCAGCCTGCTCAAATTGGGTTAATAACTCAGTCAGCCACTTTTGCTTGGTGTCTGCATCTAAATGCCCGTATTTGGTCGAACGTAAATAATGCCAAGGATATTGCGTGGCAAATTCGCCCCACAAGGCAATTAAACGTTTTTGATAAGCCGTTTTGACTTTAAATAACCACGGCGATAATTCGTGCTGATTCAAAAACTCTAAATGCGTCAAAGCTTGTTCAGGTTGTTGCTGCGCTAAATAAATTTCAATACGCTGTATTTCTGCCAACTCAAACGCCATGGCACTGCTTTGATTTAAGGCAGCCAACGCTTGCGGATATTGCTGTTGGATGGAGTGCATACGTGCTTCCATCACTCCTTTGAGCAAACCTGACTGGGCAAACACCTGTCGAATAAACTGGTGTTGATCTTCTGCAGCATCTAGCAACCAAATGACCGCCAATTGCTCATATGGATGCAGATTTTTAAAGTTAAATACTGTTTCAACCTTACGCTGTTCACGGCTAAAATAGCGCTTTAACAACAACCATAAAATTTGTAGCGAAACACTAATCGACAAGAAAAAGAACAACAACAACCAAATATTGGTTTGCAATTGCCATTCGCGCCAATACACATAAACATAGCCTGAACCATGCCCATAACTCAGTACGCTCAGCAAAGCGACCAGTACAATACTGACCACCACATAGGCGAGTAAAATCTGTTTCATTTATACCGCCCCCAATAAAGCACGTGTTTTTAAACTCGGCGTTGGAACGATATTTAAGTTTTTAATTTTTTCTAATTGCTGAACCAATTGTTGTGCTTTCTGATCAGGCAATTGTTGTAATAACTGAATAATGTCATTCACTTCTTGTTGATATTGCACATATTGACCTTGCATAAAGACTTGTCGAGCCAGCAATAGACGCAATTGCGCTTCTTTTAAAATAATCTGACGCTGCATCAACTGTGTCGCAGGTTGCTTGGCAGATTCAATACTCAGCCATTTTTGCCAAAAAAAACGATCATCGACATCGGCAGGGTTCAGCTCAGGCTGTTGAGCTTGCTGTTTTAATTGTTGATCTAACTGTTGCAACAACTGACTTACTTGTTGATATTGCGCATCACGTGTTGTTATGAATTGTTGAATTTGTTTCTGATCTTGCTGAATGACTTGGTGCAAACTTTGTTTCAAAGCAGGGGCTAAAGCATATTCGTTCAACTCACGATCTAAATTTGCCAGTTTTTCAGTCGCATAGTGAAATTGCTGTTGCTGTAAGGAAAATTCCACCAAATCCAATTGCTGCGCCACCATATCTACTGGTTGAATCGCATCTTCTTGCTGCACAGCGCTGGATACTGCGGGCTGTTCTGGTGCATCTTGGGTGTAATTACGGCGCTGCAAAGCCACCAACTGATCATTTAAATTGGCATTGGTTTTTTCTGCAAGATGCAAACTTTGACTGAGTTGCTGTTGTTGCGCTGAAATTTGCATCACATCAAAACTTAATTTGACGATCCAGACCAAAGCGATCAACACCACTATCACAACCAGTTTTTTCATAGTTTTCCTTGCATACGCATCATTTGCTGCAATATTAATTCTGTTTTTAAATGGGTCAACTTGAATACGTTATATTTTGTATGATGCTGCGTTTGATAATCGAGCAAAATTTTCTCTAAACGATCACCCAATACCCAATAATAACCTTTGTTCAGTAGATCGAAATCCTGCTGAATCAAGCTCAGCCAGTTTAACCAACTGGCTTCACTGCTAATCATCATGATAAATTCTGAAGATTGTATTAAACGTGCGCGTACTGCCTGCATTTTTTCAATAGAACTGGCAGGACACTCCCGCCGATACAATACAAAATTATGGATCTGCATCCCCTGATCAAGCAGTGTTTGCATCATAAATTGTCGCCCACCTTCGCCACGCCAAAATGCAATTTGCGTACCTGCTGCCAAGTTTTGCAAGCTAGCTAAGCTCAGCATCCCCTCAGAGGTTTCCACCTGTGGGATATCGCTGTGCACTCCATATTCACGCAGCACTTCCGCAGTTTTTTCACCCACAGCCACCCAACGAATATGTTGTAAATCCTGCAATTGCAGATGACTTTGAGCCAAATACGCCATCCCAATTTCAACGGCTGTTGGGCTAACCACCACAATAATATGCGTATTAGGCAATTGGGCATACAGACTGGCTAGTTCAGCCGACCAAGGCCGTGCTGACAAGCGCAACAACGGCAAATCAATCACCTCAATGTGCTGTTGTTGCAAAGCCTGACTGAGCCCTTCAGCACGCCCCTGCGGGCGAGTATTGATAAAAATCATGGCTTAAAACAACAGACCACTATTGGTACAAAGCTTTGAGCAACTCACCTGCACCTTGCGCCAATAAGGCTTGAGCTAATTGTTCACCCAATTGTTCTGCCTGTTCAGGCGCACCAACTTGTACGGCTTTTAAAATAGTTTGCCCATCGACACTGCCAACACGGCCTTCTATCTGTAATTGACCATCTTGTAAGGTTGCATAGCCTGCAATTGGCACCTGGCAACCACCTTCCAAATAGGCATTAAAGGCACGTTCCGCACGTACACAAACATTGGTGTCTGCATCCATCAACGGTAAAATCAAATCCAATACCGCCTGATCTTGGCTACGACACTCCAAACCTAAAGCGCCTTGCCCAACGGCAGGTAAGCTCAGATCAGGCTGAATAGTATGACGAATACGCTGCTCCAAACCTAAACGTTTCAAACCTGCACTGGCCAAAATAATGGCATCATATTGACCATCATCCAGTTTAGATAAACGTGTTCCCACATTACCGCGTAAATCTATAATTTCTAAATCTGGGCGTGCTTTCAAAATTTGGCATTTACGGCGCAAACTAGATGTACCCACTTTAGCGCCCTGTGGCAAATCTGAAAAATGCGCATAGTGATTTGACACGAAAGCATCCAGCGGGTCTTCACGTTCACAAATGACCGCCAAACTTAAGCCCTCAGGCAGTGCCATCGGCACGTCTTTCATGGAGTGCACCGCCAAGTCGGCACGACCATCCATCAAAGCAGCTTCTAATTCCTTAACAAACAGTCCCTTGCCCCCAATTTTTGCCAATGGGGTATCTAAAATTTTATCGCCCTGCGTGACAAAGGTCACCAACTCAACGGTTAAATCGGCATGCAGTGCTTCCAAGCGGGCACGAATATGTTCGGCCTGCCATAACGCAAGCGGGCTTTGTCGAGTTGCAATTTTCAGGGTTTTCATCATAGTGGCTAAGCAAGATAAATAAGTTCATCTAAACTTAACCTGATCCCCTAAAAATGCAAGTCTATTTCTTTACCGATTTATCAATCTGTTGCGTATTCATCTGCGATGATGCTGACAAATTAGAGTTTTTGGATGCGTTCTCGCAATAAAGGCAAATGTCGTCGGCTAACAGCCAAACGCTCATCTAGCTCACGGCAACGTACCTGATACTGTCCTGAATTGACCACTTCTAGCCCCTCCAAAAACTGAATCGAGACCAAGGCATTTCGGTGAATCCGAATAAACTGATCACCAAACTCGGTTTCTAAATCTTTCAGCGTTTCATCAATCAGGACACTGCCATTTTTATGACGCACAGTGACATATTTCTGATCAGCTAAAAAATAGTAGATATTTTCTATTGGCACCAATTCTACACCGCGATAGGTTTTCGCCGCGATTTGGTGACGTTTTATTTTTAATTCGTCCATATTTTCTTTTTGTTTTAAATGACTCATCTGCGCTTGCGTGAGTTTTGTTAAATGATCTAAAACCTGTTGCAATTCCTGTTGCATTATCGGTTTTAACAAATAGCCTTCCGCATTGGATTTAAACGCATCAAGTGCGTGTTCATCATAAGCGGTACAAAACACAATGGCTGGCATAGGGTCAAGCTCACGCAAATGTTGAGCACAACTTAGACCATCCATTCCCGGCATTTGAATATCTAATAATATGACATCCGGCTGATGTTCATCCGCCAGTTCAATCGCCTGTTGCCCATGAGCTGCCGTTGCCACCACATGATGCCCCAGTTGAGTGACCAAACGTGATAATCGCTCTCTAGCTAGAGGCTCATCATCACAAATTAGGATGTCCATTTCCCCTCCTTTTTAAGTCAATAACTTTATTTTTATCAAGTCTAGAAAAATCAGAGCAATCACAGCTTATTTTATTTATAACGGTATTGCAGCACCGTGGTGTACATACCATTCCCCGCATAATTTTTGAAAGTAACACTGCGCCCATAATACGCTTTTAAGCGCTGTTCCACGTTTTGCAGTGCAATCCCATGTCCAGATCTTAAATTTATTTTATCGCTGACATACGGATTTGTAATGACAATATTGACTTGGTTTTGCAATATTTCGATCAATATACTTATCGTACTCTTTGCTAAAACTTTTTCAACTCCATGAAAAATACTATTTTCTAGCAAGGGTTGTAAAGTTAATAACGGAATTTGTACCTGACTGAGCAGTTGCGGTTGTTCAATTTTCCATTCTACCGCCAACCGATCACCCAAACGAATTTGTTCAATCTCTAAATATCGCTGGCAAAGTTCAATCTCATCTTTCAGGCTCACCAGTTTTAATTCCTGCAAACTGGCACGGAATAAACGTGATAAATTCAGCAGCATCTGCTCGGCTTTATCGGGATCAATTGCAATTAGACTGATCACATTATTTAAGCTGTTAAACAAAAAGTGTGGATGAATACGGGCCTGCATAGCATGCACCCGCGCTTGCAATTCGCTATGCCGCTGCTGAATAGCTTGTTCTCGGACATAGATATAACGAAAGCAAAACGCACCCAATAGCACGCCATAACTCAAATGCAGTCCGACACCTTGTAACAGATCATCTATACCAAACTGCTGTAGATGAAAGTTTTGCCCAAAATGCAACAAGGTATTTAAACTGAGCGTGGTCAGCAACACGATGCCTTGCAGCAGCAAAAAACTGACCAAAAAAGATAAACTCAAGCCCATGCGTAAAAAACGCGCCTGAAAAAACTCCACCAAGGCCGCAAAACACAACACCACCCAATTGATATAGAGTACGTATTGCAGCACCCGAGCAAAACTTAAGCCGTGCCAACCTTGTGCTTCAGCCAGTGCCAAAACCATTGCCAAGGCATTACTGCCAATAAATAATTCAATTAGATATTGCCAACGTCCTATTTTCGTAAAAAAATACAGCTCATGTTGTTCTGCCTGCGTATCAGCATAAGTTTGATTGGCTTGTTCTTCGGCAAGTGAATCTGAATTTGTTATACTCTTGTCCAAATCACCGCTTTTTACTTTATTGAGCCGATATGACCACATCTTCTAATTCCTCAAATCCGTCACAAGCCCAAACTTCGGGTATGTGGGGCGGTCGTTTCTCTGAAGCGACTGATGCTTTTGTTGCTGAATTTACAGCATCTGTTCAATTTGACCAACGCTTTTATAAACAAGATATTGCTGGCTCAATTGCGCATGCAACGATGCTTGCCAAAGTAGGCGTACTTACGACTGAAGAGCGTGACGATATTATTCAAGGTTTAAATACCATTCAGGCTGAAATTGAAGCAGGTCAATTTGAATGGCGTATTGACCTTGAAGATGTCCACATGAACATCGAATCACGCCTTACTCAACGTATTGGCATTACAGGTAAAAAATTACATACAGGTCGTAGCCGTAACGACCAGGTGGCAACCGATATTCGTTTGTATGTCCGTGACGAAATTGATGCCATTTTAGAATTATTAAAAAAATTACAACACGGCATTTTAAGCTTGGCAGCCAAAAACACCCACACCATTATGCCTGGTTTTACTCATTTACAAACCGCACAGCCTGTGACTTTTGGTCATCACCTTATGGCATGGTTCGAAATGTTGGTACGTGACTCTGAGCGTTTAATTGACTGCCGCAAACGTGTTAATCGTATGCCTTTGGGTTCTGCCGCTTTGGCAGGTACCACTTACCCAATTGACCGTGCTTTTACCGCAGAATTGTTGGGCTTTGAAGCTGTATCTGAAAACTCGTTAGATGCTGTATCAGACCGTGATTTCGGAATTGAGTTTAACGCTGCTGCATCTTTAATTATGATGCACTTGTCGCGCATGTCTGAAGAACTGATTTTATGGACATCGGCACAGTTCAAATTTGTGAATATTCCAGACCGTTTCTGCACTGGCTCATCCATTATGCCGCAGAAGAAAAACCCAGACGTACCAGAATTGGTGCGCGGTAAAACAGGTCGTGTTTATGGCGATTTAATGAGTCTGTTGACCCTGATGAAAGGTCAACCGCTTGCCTACAACAAAGACAACCAAGAAGACAAAGAACCTTTGTTTGATGCCATTGATACCGTGCGCGGCTCGCTCATGGCATTTGCCGATATGATTCCTGCTTTAGTACCAAACATTGCAGAAATGCGTGAAGCTGCATTACGTGGTTTCTCTACGGCAACTGACCTTGCAGATTACTTAGTAAAAAATGGCGTGGCATTCCGCGATGCACATGAAATTGTAGGTAAAGCCGTAGCATTGGGCGTACAAGAAGGCAAAGACTTGTCTGAACTTAGCCTAGAACAATTACAGCAATTCTCAGATTTAATTCAAGCTGATGTATTTGAAAAAGCACTGACCCTTGAAGCCTCTGTAAATGCACGTGATCATATTGGCGGTACAGCGCCTGCACAAGTTGCAGCGGCAATTGAACGTGCTCAAACACGTCTTGCTCAACTTTATGCATAATCAGGAAGTGAGAGATGTCTAAACAAGTATTTTGTCGTAAATATCAAACCGACATGGAAGCGATGGATTTCGCTCCTTTTCCGGGTGCCAAAGGTCAAGAATTACTTGAAACGGTATCTAAACAGGCTTGGCAGGAATGGCTCAAACACCAAACTACGCTCATTAATGAAAAGCGTTTAAATGTGTTTGAACCTGAAGCGAAAAAGTTTTTGGAAGAACAACGTGAGAAGTTTCTCAACAATGATGCCAGTTTGGAAGTCGCAGAAGGCTTAAAACCTCAAAACTAATCCAAGTACTGTTTTTTCATTTTGGAAAATTCAAACCTTGTTTATTTTACAATTAAAAGAGTCTTTATGAAGGCTCTTTTTTTATGCCATTTGTGATTATGAGTTGCCGCAACAATGTTTTAAATAAATGAAAATAGATTCAAAAAATTAAGCTAATTTCCTATTTTTATTTCTCGATTGAAGCGTATATTTTATAGTCACAACAAAACACTTAACAATAGATTAATTATTGATTTCAAAAAGAATAGTTTTAAAAATAATCACACTAAAAATAATGTAATTTAAAAATACATTTGTATATAAAACGCTACATTCCACTACAATAAACCACATGATTCTTGAGTGTGATTTTCCTATACTTATTTTCAAGGAGATAAGCAATTATCTCTCACTATAATAAATATCCCCGATTTCAATCTCAGATTTCCCCCAAAGTCTGAGATTTTTTTTATCCAAAATTTCGGCTGTTTCAAGCCATAAAAAAAGCCCCATCATTAGATGAGGCTGAATATTCAAAAAAGCTGAACTTAGCGTTCCTGTACTTTTTCTTCAATTTCTTTGACACTGGTATGACGTACGTCAAAACCTTTGACCATATAAATCACTTGTTCTGAAATATTTCGTGCGTGGTCACCAATACGCTCTAACGAACGTAACACCCACATCACATTAATCACACGTGAAATATGACGCGGATCTTCAATCATATACGTCATTAGAGTACGTGTTGCAGATTGATATTCACGGTCAATATCGGCATCGGCAAGTAAAACACGCAGTGCTTGATCGACATCTAAACGTGCAAAAGCATCCAGTGCATCGTGAATCATGACACGCACTTGGTTACCAATATGACGTGTTTCCATATAGCCGCGTGGCGAACCACCTTCTTCACATAAGTTTTGGGCAATACGGGCAATTTTTGCAGCTTCATCACCAATACGCTCTAAGTCAGTATTGGCTTTAGACATGGCAATCACCATACGCAAATCAATTGCGGCTGGATGACGACGCGCCAAAATCAACGTTAAGGCTTCATCAATTTCGGTTTCCATGCGATTGACAACATTGTCTTGGAACTGAACTTCTACCGCCAAGGCTGCATCGGTATCCAAGAGTGCGTGAATCGAGTTGGCAACCTGCTGCTCTACCAAACCACCCATGGCCATAAATTTGGTATTTACATCCTGCAAATCTTCATTGAACTGAGAAGAAATATGGTGACTTAACACAGGATTATTCGTACTCAAGGAATACACTCCACAACAAAAGGATAGACTGACGCAATGATTGAATATTAAAGCACAGCAATGATGACGTTTTTATGACATTTTCTCACCAAACTCTCAAGTCTGATCGTTTCTGTCTTTAAACAGCATAAGCCATTCAGATGACAAAATGACTTGGGTCTGTTGACATTTCGTCTATGTTTGCGGCAACGCATATTTTTTAGCTGATATAAGGCATGGGACAGGAAATTTAGTCATTCTAAATGACTGACTCATAAAGCAATAGTAGCAAAAATATGCTCGCCCCCTTGCGCAGCAAACAAAGCAACGCTTTGTTCTTGCTCATGTGGCTAAAACTTTCTCAGATTGCGTTATGAAACTTGGCAATAGTCTCGCTATTCCCTGCGTTTCATGCCTGATCTGCTCAGTTTTAGCCTACAGCGCAAGCCATTTATGAAATGTCAACAGACCCTATATGGCTTTCCGAATCAACCAAGCATTCATTTCCTGCACATCTTGTTCAGTCAATTGCCCAACGGCTGCTTTCAACTGTAACACATGCTTCAAATAGTCATACTGTGCATTGAGATAATCCTGCTTGGCAGAAAAGGCGTTACGCTGTGCCAACAGTACATCCACCATGGTTTTTAAACCTTCCTGATATTGCGCTTTGGATGCTCGTGCCACTAAATCTGCTGAATTCATTGCAGCCTGTCGCGCCTGCAATTTGGCTTGATCAGTTTCGACTTGTAAATATGCCTGTTTCACATCGGTATTGGCTTTACGGATTGCTGCATCTAGCTCGGCTTCAGATTTTTGTACCAAAACCACTGCTTTTTGCACATTTTTATTGACCCGCCCACCGCTAAACACATTCCAGTTCATTTCAATCCCGACCTGATCGAACTGACCATCGGGCGACATGATACTTTCAGGGCTTTGTTTGGCATAACCATAACTGCCCACAGCTTCTACCTGCGGATAACGTGCTGCTTGTTCAACCCGACGTGCATCTTCGGCATATTGTCGCTGCAAACGTGCCTGTTGAATAGCCAAATTTTGAGTTTGTGCCAATTGCGACCATGCCTCTAAACTTTCAGGCACAGGTTTTTGAAATTGAAAGTCATCTCGCAAAACTGCCAAACTTTCTTGATATGGCCCAATCAATTGTGCCAACTGCTCTTGTGCCAAAACCAACTGCACATGTGTTCCAATCCTGTTCGCTCGTGCATTTTGATATTGCGCATTGGCTTCACTGACTTCACTTTTAGCCACCAAACCTTCACGCAGTTTGGCATTCATCATATTGAGCTGTTCCAACAAAGCTTTTTCTTCTTGTAAATATGCTGTTGTTAAAGACTGCTGTCTCAGCACATTAAAATACGCTTCTGATACATTCAAAATATGTTGCTGTTGTTGTAAACGTAAGGTGACTTCACTCAGGCTTAACGAGGTTTTGACTTGTTTCAGGGCTTGCCAAGCATCCCAACGAAATAAAGGCTGACGTGCTGTTAACGCGACTTGACGTGAAGTTGAAGATGAACTGCTTAAAAGCTCTGGCGAGGAACTGGCAATATTGACTCGACTCATTTCCTGACTTTTACGGGTGATATTGCCCGACAGAGTCACAGTTGGCAGTAAATTGCCTTGCGCAAGCCCTAAATTTAATTGATCGGCCTGATATTGTAATTGCTGTGCGCGCCAAGTCGGATCGCTATTTTGAGCACGCTGATAGGCTTGCATTAAATCCAAAGCAAAAGCGCTTGAACTCATCCAACATAAGCATGTTACTAACATCATTTTTTTCATTATTTTTCGATCAACCCACTCTGTAATTTCGTCAATCCTACTGCAATGTATTTTACACTGCCCATACTAAAGCGAATTTGCATTTTTTTCGTATGACTTTCATTAATTTTGATAATTTTTCATATTATTTCAATTCATTGCAATACTTAAGCAAAGCCATACACGTGCTAACAATCACTGCATAAAGTGGCACTTACTCACAGGCATGTAACCAAACTCTAGCAGAATACTACAATTTACTCCGCGGCTTTGACTTTACAATGCAAGCTCTCCCTTTGTCCTTCGACCCAAGCTTCTAAAACCGTGTGTCTCACAGCGGATATTTTAAATTTAGAATTTTGGTATGAATGACTCATTTTGAATTTTTGGAATCCATAGTGCCTAAATGAAGGCACTAGATGATGAATGAATACTCATGTTGAATTGCTGTAATGGTTAAATTTCTTCGCACCAGTAAACTTGCCCTACTGCTTGGCAGTTGTCTGTGTTTGCTCGCCTGCCAAAATTCAGATACGCCTCCCGTAGCTGAACCACCAAAGGTACAGGCCAGTGCCAGCGAACCTGTAGATTTGACCCAAATGTGTGAAAACATTCAGCACAATATGCAGCAAATTGACAATACCCGCACCACGTTTGCGCTAGAACAAATTAATCAGGATTTAAAAGTTTGCCTACCGTTGCTACCTTTAAATGAGCAATTAAATTTACTCAATCTTTCGACCCAAATGTATCAACGCTTTTTGCATGTAGAACGCAGCGCTGCAGAACAAGCCGCTTTTGATCAACATGCTTTTGATATGGCGCAGCATCCGACCATTCAGCAAAGTCATTTTGAAAACTTTGCCTTGCGTGATCAATATTTATTGAAACATAAGGGACAAGCCTATTTAGAGCTATACGATGCAGGTGAAGCACAGTTGGTTTATCGTCGTAGCCCACAATACTTAGCCATTATTTTTGCGCCTTACATGCCCGATGCCGAGCAGATTTTTATTGAAAGAATGGCCAATGACAATATGCAGCACAGCTTGCGTGATGGTGGACTCACCCTTGATGCTGCCGATTTGGCAGAACGCGCCTTATTTTGGGAAGATTACGTGCAGCGTTATCCTAAAAGTCACTTTATACGGGATGCACGTTATCTAGCCGAAGTGTATGCCTTGCTGCTGTTTAAAGGCACAGTCAACAGTCCTGTTTCTCAGGATTATGTCGATGAATACAGTATCCAACCTGCCGTATTATTTGAAATTAAAAAACTGGCAAAGTTGCAAAAATCTCCCTTAGCACAGCAAGCGCGTAAATTCCTTGCCTTTTTACACATGAGCAGTGAACAACGACTCACTGAAATTGCAGCACAGCCCACTGCACGTGAACAGCGTGAATATGGCGATGATGCTTTAGTACATGCACAGTTGCATCAATATTTAAATTTAAAGAACATCTCCATCCATGCAAAACGCGATTGTTTTAGTGATGCCGTTTGTATTACTCGCTAATTATCCAAAGTCGCTTAAAGCTCAAATACTTGTCATTAGGCATCAAAGAATAAAAGCCGCGCGAAGCCTGCTTTTATACCAACAACGTGCTACTATTTATACAGCTTGACGGAGCGCGAGTAATTCCTCGCTGAGATTGTGTCCATGCTGAGTTTGTAGCCTAAAATCTGCAAACCAAGCTGTAAACCCAAGTACCGTTGAACCTGATCAGGTTAAAACCTGCG
The DNA here is from genome assembly GCF_013420785.1 of Acinetobacter sp. YH01011. Lineage (NCBI taxonomy): Bacteria > Pseudomonadati > Pseudomonadota > Gammaproteobacteria > Moraxellales > Moraxellaceae > Acinetobacter > Acinetobacter sp. YH01011. Next base: position 66,086 of record NZ_VOYG01000014.1, on the reverse strand, counting down.
TAGGAATCAAGCCACCTAAAAACCCAGCCACACGGTTAATGTTGAACTATTAAAGTCTCAACAACTCAATTGCAATGTTTTTGGTCGTGCTTGATTCGTTGATTTCATTCTTCAGGATCATTGCAATGAACCAATTAACGAATCTATCCCCTGCTGACATTTCTGCTCAACACGAGCAAGATGCCAAAGATTTAACCCGCATTTTGCCAGCATCGAAAAAAGTCTATATTCAAGGCTCACGCCCAGACATTCAGGTGCCAATGCGTGAAATCGAACTGACCGACACCCCAACAGGCTTAGGCGGTGAGCACAATCCGCCGCTCATGGTGTATGACACTTCTGGTGTGTATACCGATCCAAATGTTGAAATTAATCTGAACAAAGGCTTGCCGAACATCCGCGACAGCTGGATTGAAGAGCGCCAAGACACCGAAAAACTAGAAACCCTCAGCTCAGCCTTTGGTCAAGAGCGTTTACGCGATATTCGTACTGCAGAGATTCGTTTTGCCCATATTCAAAAGCCGCGTCGTGCCAAAGCGGGTAAAAACGTCACCCAAATGCACTATGCCAAACAAGGCATCATTACCCCTGAAATGGAATATATCGCCATTCGTGAAAACCAACGCCAACGCGAAGGTGTCGATATGCGTCAGCATCCAGGGCAAAACTTTGGGGCTAAAAACTTAACTGAAATCACGCCTGAATTTGTACGTCAGGAAGTGGCTGAAGGCCGTGCAATTATTCCTGCCAACATTAACCACCCAGAATGTGAGCCAATGATTATTGGTCGCAACTTCTTGGTCAAAATCAATGCCAATATTGGTAACTCGGCACTGGGTTCAAGTATTGATGAAGAAGTCGCGAAAATGACTTGGGCGACCCGTTGGGGCGCAGATTCCATCATGGATTTATCGACAGGTAAAAACATCCATGAAACCCGTGAATGGATTATCCGCAACTCGCCTGTGCCAATTGGTACTGTACCTATTTATCAGGCACTAGAAAAAGTAAACGGCATTGCCGAAGACCTCACTTGGGAAATCTTTAAAGACACGCTGATTGAACAGGCTGAACAAGGTGTGGATTACTTCACCATTCACGCAGGCGTGTTATTGCGTTATGTACCACTCACGGCCAATCGCTTAACAGGTATTGTATCGCGTGGCGGTTCAATCATGGCGCAATGGTGTTTGGCGCATCATGAAGAAAACTTCCTTTACACACACTTTGATGAAATCTGCGAAATCATGAAAGCTTACGATGTATCGTTCAGCTTAGGTGATGGTTTACGTCCGGGTTGTATTCAAGATGCCAACGATGAAGCACAATTCAGCGAACTGCGAACTTTGGGTGAATTGACTCACCGCGCTTGGGAACATGATGTGCAAGTGATGATTGAAGGCCCAGGGCACGTACCAATGCACATGGTCAAAGAAAATATGGACTTGCAACTTGAAGTCTGTAAAGAAGCACCATTCTATACACTCGGCCCATTAACCACGGATATTGCACCAGGTTATGACCATATTACTTCTGCAATTGGTGCAGCGATGATTGGTTGGTACGGTACTGCAATGTTGTGCTATGTGACACCTAAAGAGCACTTAGGCTTACCGAACAAAAAAGACGTCAAAGACGGCATCATCACCTATAAAATTGCAGCACATGCGGCTGACCTTGCCAAAGGACATCCGGGCGCGCAAGCACGTGACAATGCCTTATCTAAAGCACGTTTTGAATTCCGCTGGGAAGATCAGTTTAACCTGAGCCTTGACCCAGATACCGCACGCAGCATGCATGATGAAACCATGCCCAAAGAAGCGCATAAATCTGCACACTTCTGTTCAATGTGCGGACCAAAGTTCTGTTCGATGAAAATCACGCAAAACGTGAGAGATTATGCACAAAATCAAAATGCTGCGAACAAAACGGAGCAAGTAGATGCAGAGGTCGAATCAGGTCTCAAAGCCATGAAAACCGCTTATCAGGAACATGGTCAAAAATTATACCATAAGCTCTAATTTGTTTAAAAAGCGTTTGTATTCAATAAAATCTCAGTTAGGATGAAATTATGCTTTGCTCATCCTGATGAGAATTTATGAAGATTATTCAACAAGCAACTTATGGACAACACGATGCACAGATTCACCAACGTGAATACCTGTATCGTGGTTTTATTCAGGTTGAAAAAGTCAGCCTGAGCCATCGCTTGTTTAATCAAACTACATATACCCCAGTCCTTCAGCGTGAACTCATTCAACGCCCTGAAGCGGCTGGGGTACTCATTTATGATGCACCACAACAAAAATTTGCCCTGATTGAACAATTCCGTATTGGTGCAATTGATGATTGCGACTCGCCTTGGCAACTCGAAGTGATTGCAGGCGTGCTAGATGGCAATGAATCACCTGAAAGTTGCATTCGTCGTGAAGCTTTGGAAGAATCGGGCTGTGAATTAAAAGAATTACAACATTTATTCAGTTTTTATCCATCTGCGGGTGCATGCGCAGAATTGTTCCACTTATATAGTGCGAGCACCACGTTACCACAGGAAGGTGGCGTGTTTGGTATGCCAGATGAAGGAGAGAATATTCAATTACACATTCTTGATTATCAGGAAATTCCAAACTTGCTGACCAATGGTCGGCTAAAAAACGCACCTGTCATCATGGCATTGCAATGGTTACAACAACAAATTAAAACCGTGAAGGATGTCTAAGGGGTCAGGCATGACTTTATTCTCAAACAATCACCAGCAACGCTGGACAATTGTACAAATTTCAGATACGCACCTCATGAATCAGGAAGATTTAGAGTTTGTGCACATGAATCCTGAACGCAGCTTTCACGCGGTAATGCACGATATTCAACAGCAATATCCGCAGCTCGATGCTATTTTCCATACAGGCGATTTAGCACAAATCCCTGTTGCTGAAACCTATCAGCGTTATTTGCAGTTTATGCAGACTTTGAATACGCCGCATTTCCAGATTCCGGGCAATCATGATGATGCCGCGGTTTTTCCATTCCATTTACAGTCCAATCAAGTTCATGCAATTGAGTTGGGCAATTGGAGTGTCATTTTACTGAATACTGCGGTTAAAGGTCGGATTGATGGCTGGATGGACGCAGCACAATTACAGCAGTTAGATCAGCTTTTACAGCAACATGCGCAGCAGCAGGTGATTATTGCCTGTCATCACCATCCTTTTGATATGCAATCGCACTGGATAGATCAGCACAAACTTAAAAATACCGAAGCCTTAATTGATGTATTGGCACGCCACAACAATGTCAAATTGGTGCTGTGTGGGCATGTGCATCAAGACTCATTAAATGAATGGCAAGGGATTCAATTTTACTCTACGCCTTCGACCTGCGTGCAATTTAAACCACATAGCCAGCACTTTGCGCTTGGGCCTGAGGCACCGGGTTACCGTGTGTTACATTTGAATGCAGATGGCAGTTTTAGCACCCAAGTGCATCGGGTTGAGCATGTCACACAACAAATAAATTTTGAAATTTCAGGTTATTAACTTTCCATTTTATTTTTTTTGCTTTACTTTATGCCTTCAACGAAAAAATGCGATAACACATCCAAACATCAAAGACTATCCATAATCAAAAAAAGTCTATATGATGACGTCCCCCGAAGAGAGAATTCTTTCTGAGGGAGTGGATAAAAACACTTGCATATCACCATATTTTTCGCGTATGAATCTTACGCATATGATGAGGAATGCCCTACATGGCGAATGACAACCAAAATCAAGTCTTGGACGAACAAACAGATCTTGTAGAAGAAAAAGCTACAAAACGCGTGCGTAAGGCAAAGCCAAAGGCTTTAGAGGGTGGTTCTACAGCTAGCTTATTTGGTATTGCACCTTATCAGCCGAAAAAGAATGAAGAATACATGTCTGAAGGACAACTCGAACATTTCCGTCAAATTTTAATGGCGTGGAAAGAAGAGTTAATGTCAGAAGTAGATCGTACACTCAACACCATGCAAGACGAAAATACCGCTTTGCCTGATGTGAATGACCGCGCGACACAAGAAGAAGAATTTGCGATTGAATTACGTACCCGTGACCGTGAACGTAAATTGATTCGTAAAATTGAACAATCCATTGAAGCGATTAAAAACGATGACTATGGTTTCTGTGAAACTTGTGGTATCGAAATTGGTCTGCGTCGTTTAGAAGCACGCCCAACGGCAACGTTATGTATTGACTGCAAAACTTTGGCAGAGATCAAAGAGAAGCAAAATAACGGTTAATTGTGACTGTTGAAAATTCTTTAGCGGAGCATGCTCCCCATGCGCAGCAGCGAGATCATATTTCGCTGACGCGCTACTCAGGTCGGTTTGCGCCATCGCCAACCGGCCCTTTGCATTTTGGCTCTCTCATTACTGCCGTTGCCAGTTATTGCGATGCCAAAGCCCAGCACGGCACTTGGCTGGTACGTATTGAAGATACTGACATCCCACGCATTTACCCTGGCAGTGAAAATCATATCTTGCGTTGTATTGATGCCTTTCAATTTGAGCCGGATGCCGAAATTATTTTCCAGAAAGATCGCCTCGATCTCTATGCAGCCGTGTTGCAACAATTGCAGCAACGCGACTTGGTCTATGCCTGTCAATGCACCCGTAAAATGCTTGGCTCCAATCATATTTATGCAGGGACTTGCCGCAATTTAGGTTTAGATTTTGCCAATCAAGCGATTCGAGTCAAAGTCACAGACCAAGAGATTTGCTTTCAAGACCGCCTGCAAGACAAACAATGTTCCAACCTTGCGCAGGACTTGGGCGATTTTGTCCTAAAACGGCGTGATGGCATTATCAATTATCAACTGGCAGTGGTGGTGGATGATTATTTGCAAGGCATTACCCATGTGGTTCGCGGCGCAGATTTACTCGACAACACCGCACGGCAAATCTATTTGGGGCAACTGTTAGGCTACCCTAAACTCAGCTACACGCACCTGCCTTTAGCCATGAATGCACAAGGGCAAAAACTGTCTAAACAGAACTTGGCACAAGCTTTAGATTTAGCCCAAGCACCGAAGCTGCTACAAGCCGCTTTAACTGCCTTAAATCAAGCCACTGTCGAATTAGACACCCCTGCACGCATGCTTACGCAAGCCATTCAGCAATGGGATCTTTCACGTATTCCTGCAGGCACAGCTTTACACGGCTATTATTTATAAAATTTAAAATTCAGTTATGCTCAAATTGAAATGGATCATTTGAGATTGTGTCATGTTTTTTATTTTTGGTGTTGGACCGAAAACCAAAGTGGTCGAGAAAAGTCAATTTAGCTGCCCCGTTTGCCGCACTCGCAGTAGCTATGAACTCAGACAGCAACGACAATATTTTTCCTTATTTTTTATTCCCTTGTTTCCTATGTCTAAACAAAAAAATACTACAGTCAAGTGCTTACACTGCGGAACAGTCATGCCAAGCATGGTCTTGCACCATGCTCAGCCAGAAGCGAAATAGAAGGATAAATTCTAGAAGCTGGATTCTTCACGGCTAGGGTTAATCTCATGCGTGCTGGCTTCAATTTTCAGAATCAAACTCACCATCACTGCACACATAATTAACGATGAACCACCATAACTAATAAAAGGTAGAGTCAAACCTTTGGTAGGCAACATACCCATATTCATGCCTGCATTCACCATAATCTGTAATAAGAAGATAATGCTGATGCCATAAGCCAAATATCCTGCACGTAAGTACTGGTTTTTCAGGGCGCGATGACCAATTTTAATGCAGGCAATCAGCATAGCAAAAGACAAGCTCAACACCACAAAAATGCCTAAAAAGCCAAACTCTTCACCTAAGACAGCCAACATAAAGTCCGTATGTGCTTCAGGTAAATAGGACATTTTCTGGATACTATGCCCCAAGCCTACGCCTGCCCATTCACCGCGTCCAAATGCCATTAAGGCGTTAGACAACTGATAACCGACACCCAAAGGGTCATTCCACGGGTTTGAGAACGACATTAAACGCTCAAAACGATAAGGCTCAAATACCACCAAAAACACAAAGGCGGCAATAATCGCGCCAAAGGCAATACCAAACTGAATTAATGGCGCACCAGCTAAAAAGAAGACCCCTAACATGGTCAAGGCAATCACCACGGTCGCCCCCAAATCAGGCTCTGCAATCACCAAACCTACCGTGACTGCCATAATCACTGCAAGACGAATCAGACCTTTAATGTTATTACGCACTTCTTCGGCACGGCGCACCACATAGTCAGCGGTAAAAATGGCCATCATCACTTTAGCGACTTCGGAAGCTTGCAGGGTAAAACCTGCGACCCGAATCCAGCGTTTAGAACCATTGACTTCAGTACCCACCAGCAACACTGCAGCCAACAAGGCAATGGTCACAATCCACAGAAAGAAGGTGTTGTTAAACCAGGTATTCAGCGGCACTCTATAGGCAATCACGGCAGCGATTAATGCCACCACAATAGAAATGCCATGACGCAATACATAGTGAAAGGCATTTTCATGCATGCGCTCGGCATAAGGCATCGAAGCCGATGCCACCATGATTGAACCAATACATAACAGCGCCAGTACGCTAAAAATCAGTACATTGCGTACATTCACTTCCGCTGGCAGTTTGGGTAACCAGCGCTCATAGACCTGATTGAGTTTATTGATTGTTGTCTGAGCAAAGCCAGCCATATCTCACACCTTATTGTTGTTATACCAGTGCGTTGACATAAGCAACGAACTTGTGACCACGTTCTGGATAGCCCGAGAACATATCAAAACTTGCACATGCAGGTGACAATAACACCACATCATGCGCTTGTGTATGTTGTTGGCAGATTTCAACTGCTTGTTGCAAGGTATCTGCAGTTAAGAGTTGGGTTGTTCCCGCAACTGCTGTTTCAATTTTCGTAGCATCCTCACCAATCAACACTGCCAGTTTGGCATATTGTTGCAATGATTGACGTAGCGCAGTAAAGTCCTGCCCTTTGCCTTGCCCACCTAAAATAATCGCAACCTTACCGCCTTGAGCCTGAATTGCTGCACCCAAGCCATCTAAGGCCGCCAAAGTTGCACCAATATTGGTTCCTTTGGAGTCATTATAATAACGTACCCCATGTAATTCTTTGACGAATTCACAACGATGCTCCAAACCTTTAAAGGTTTTCAGCGTTTCCAGCATGCTGTGCATAGATAAACCAATGGCTTCACCCAATGCCAAACACGCTAATGCATTAGCAATATTGTGTGTGCCTTGAATATACATCTCGGTGCTTTTTAATAAACGCTCACGCCCACGTGCCAACCACATGCTGCCATCATCATCTTTTAATAAGCCGTATTGGTTTAGGTCAGGCGCATTTAAGCCAAAACTTTGCATAGGAGTCTGATCTGGCACCAACGGACGACTCAAAGCATCATCACGGTTAAACACCACTTTTTTCACACCCTGAAAAATACGATGTTTGGCGGTGTGATAACCGAACATATCGCCATGACGGTCTAAATGGTCTTCACTCATGTTCAGCACTACCGCCACTTCTGCATTTAAATTCGAGGTGGTTTCTAGCTGAAAACTGGAGAGTTCTAAAATATACAGTTCAGGATCATCTTTGATCAGATCCAGCGCAGGGCGTCCCAAATTGCCACCTACCGCGACTTTTTTGCCTGCCTGCTCTGCCATTAAACCAATCAGTGTGGTAACGGTACTTTTCGCATTAGACCCTGTAATTGCCACAATAGGTTTGTCGGTCGCACGACGTAAAATCTGAATTTCACTCACCACAGGAATGCCCTGCGCCATCGCAGCCTGAATTTCAGGGAGTTTTGGATCTAAACCTGGGCTAATCACAATTTCTTCCGCAGACAGCAATAAATCCTGATCAAACTGACCAAAACGGGTTTCCACTTCGGCAGGAATTTGATCATGCCCTGGGGGTGTGGGGCGAGAATCTGTCACAGCAACGCGGTAACCCTGATGATGTAAAAAATTAACGGCTGCAACACCAGAAATACCAAGTCCTGCAACGACTTTTAATCCACCACGTTGTATTAACATTTTTGCCCCATTTTGTGCGCTAATTTTGAAACAGACAAAATAGTAGCACTTTGCTGTTTTGAATGCTTTTTCTGTTTGCAGTTCCTGCAGTTTTTTTGTGTCAGTGCGTAAAAAAACCGTCATATTGCAGACGGTTTTTAAAAAGAATATTGCTAAAGTGAATAAACAAGTCTATTTCCACTTCACCGCTTGAACTTCAACTTTCTTTTCTGCGGGTTGATCTTGAGAATCACAACCACAACTGCCACCACAGCCTGCCGCGGCTGCAGGTTTTAGCCATTTGGCCAAGCCATGCCAGCCTTTTTCAGTACAGAAATTGGAGAGTTTTAGAAAAACTGCGCCAGAAGTCTTGGGAAAGACTTTTTTAAAGACTACTACAGCACTCCACAGTACCAATGCAGCAACAATTAAAATTTCAACCATGTTCATCTACTCCTGTAGGTCAGGCATGTGCCTTAACCCAACAAATACGATGCCGTTTGATAAGTCAGGAATGACATGAAATAAGCCAAACCAAATAGATAGCAGGTCATAATACTGACCGTACGCCATGATCCTGTTTCGCGTTTTACTGTTGCTAAAGTTGCCAAACAATGCGGTGCATAAATAAACCACACCAATAACGATAAACCCGTTGCCAATGACCAGCCCAGTTCACCACCACCACTAATTAAAGCAGCCAAACCTTGGGACATGGCATCTTCATCCACTGCAGATAAGGCATAGACTGTGCCTAATGCAGCCACCACCACTTCACGCGCTGCCATCGCAGGAATCAAGGCAATCACGATCTGCCAGTTAAAGCCCACAGGAGCAAAAATTGGCTGTAATACATGCCCCAGCATCCCTGCAAAACTATAGTCAATTGCAGGCATGGTCGCGCCTTCAGGCGGCTGCGGGAACGTACACAAGAACCACAATAAAATCGACAGTGCAAAAATAATGCCACCGACACGCTTTAAGAAAATTTTGGCGCGATCTAGCAAACCAATCCAAACACTTTTTAGGTCTGGAAAACGGTAACTTGGTAGTTCCATCAACAAGACATGCTCAGATTTATCTTTTTGCAAAAATTTAAGCACAAAAGATACGCCCAAGGCACTCACAATGCCTGCCATATACAGACCGAACAAGACCAGACCTTGTAAATTAAACATGCCCCATACAGTTTGATTGGGAATGAATGCTGCGATGAGTAAGGCATATACAGGCAAGCGCGCAGAACAAGTCATTAACGGCGCAACCATAATCGTGGTTAAACGATCACGTGGGTCAGCAATACTACGTGTTGCCATAATGCCCGGCACTGCACAGGCAAAACTAGACAGCAATGGAATAAAGGCACGACCACTCAAACCTGCGCTAAACATCAGCTTATCGAGCAAGAATGCGGCACGTGGCAAATAACCCGATTCCTCTAAAATTAAAATAAACAGGAACAGAATTAAAATTTGCGGCAAGAACACCACCACACCGCCTGCGCCCGCAATAATGCCATCCACAATCAAGCTGTTCAGCAAGGGATGGCTAATGTTTTCGCCAATCACTTCACCTAGCCAGCCAAATAAACTTTCGATGCCATCCATAAACGGTGCAGCCCAAGCAAATACCGCTTGGAAGACAACAAACATCATCACCGCAAGGCTGACTAAACCGAATACAGGATGTAAAAAAATTTTATCGAGGAAGTCGGAGCGTTTGTCTTCTTGATCTACAAAGTGCACCACATCATGCAAAATGGTTTGAATCCGTTGATGCTGACTGCCTGTTAAGCCTGTCAATTCTGTCTGCGGAACAGCAAATTTGCCCTGATCTAAGGCATGCATTAAGTTTTGAATACCTGAATCACGCACTGCCACGGTTTCCACCACAGGTACACCCAAACGCTCAGACAATTTTTGCGTATTAATTTGCATCCCGCGGCGGCGTGCTTCATCCATCATGTTGAGTACCAACAAAATCGGACGTCCCAACTCAATCATTTCAAGCACCAAACCCAAATGCAGTTTTAAGTTGGTCGCATCGACCACACACAAAAATGCATCTTGCTGCCCTTCTTCAGCAATTTTGCCTTGTACCACATCTCGAGTAATGGCTTCGTCGGGACTGGTGGCTTCTAAACTATAAGTTCCGGGCAAATCCAACACCCGCACCGCCTGTCCCGAAGGCAAGGTGAATTGCCCGACTTTACGCTCTACGGTCACGCCTGCGTAGTTGCCAACTTTTTGACGTGTCCCTGTCAAATGGTTAAATAAAGATGTTTTACCGCAGTTTGGATTCCCTACAAGTGCGATACGTAAGGCATCGCTCATGCGGACACCCCTTGTTCAATTTCAATGCGTTCAGCTTCTACTTTGCGCAAAGCAAAACGGGTAAATCCCACTTGAATCAGGATTGGATCACCACCAAAAATACCTTTGGTAATCACCTGCACCTGCGTACCCGGCACAAAACCCAGTGTTTCTAAGCGGTTTGCCACCAAGTCACTAAGGGATGTTCCACCATCGGCGGTACGTAATACCTGACGGATGATGGCTGTTTGTTTTGCTTTAAGTTCTGACAAACGCACCGTGAAATTCCTATACCATTTTGCATATTATAACATGCAAATGAGAACAATTAACAAATAAGGTCGACTTACATTTAAATGCTTTATATCACATCGACAGCCTTGCTGAATTGGATTAGAGTAGAAAATAACGCTGCTTATTATCGAATTTCTCAATTAATTTTGTGATTTCGTCTGTGATTCCTATGCTGAACAAAAAACCTCGTATTCCTGCTGCAATACAAATTCCAGAAGCTTTGAGCTTTTTGGAAGGCTATCGCAACGATTTAATCGCGCAAAGTGTCAGCCCGCATACCCGCAATGCCTATCTGTCCGATTTAATTCAATGCAGTGACTATGTCAGCAAACCCATGCCTGAATGGAATCATGACGATATTTCAGATGTACTCATCGAACTCACCAAACAACAAAAAAGCCCCCGCTCTATTGCACGCTGCCTGTCTGCACTACGTTCTTTTTATAAATTTTTAAGAGAGCACAAACTGCGCTCTGACAACCCTGTTGCTGCGCATAAAACCCCAAAATTAGGTCGTGCCTTACCCAAAGATTTATCTGAAGCCGATGTTGAAGCCTTAATTCACGCTCCTGACATCAACACTGCACTCGGATTACGAGATCGTGCCATGCTTGAAGTCTTATATGCTTGCGGTTTACGAGTGACGGAATTGCTGAATTTACGTTTAGAATTAATCAACCTAAAACAAGGCTATTTACGAATTGTAGGTAAAGGCAATAAAGAGCGTTTGGTGCCTATGGGACAAGTCGCTTGTGAATGGATAGAAAAATATTTAACCGAGTCGCGTCCGCAACTGTATAAAAGTGCCACCGATTATCTATTTTTAACGGTGCATGGCGGCATTATGAGCCGACAAAATTTTTGGTATGCCATTAAACGCTATGCCCTGCAAGCAGGCATTCAAGCCGAGTTATCGCCACACACGTTAAGACATGCCTTTGCCACACACTTACTCAATCATGGGGCAGATTTACGTGTGGTACAAATGCTGCTCGGGCACAGCGATTTATCCACTACACAAATTTATACCCACGTTGCACAAATCCGTATGCAGCAATTGCATGCCCAACATCATCCACGGGCTTAAAAAAACAAAAACGACGTAGAAGCATAGGGTCTGTTGACACTTCATCTATGAACGTAAGCCATTTATGAAATGGCAACAGACCCTAACGATCACGAATATTTTTTGTTATGCTAACGCTCTATTTTTTATGCCAACAAGAAAGGGTTGTTTATGACATTTACCCGCTCGACACTTTTGATTGCCTGTTCACTGGCAAGTGCTTTTGCAATCACCGCATGTTCAAATGCAAACAATGAAGATAAAAAGCAAACCACACTCACCGCCAGTGCGCCTGCAACGGGTGAAGCATCAACCCTAATTGAACGCAATGCACAACAGCGTTTAAGTACAACCTTGCAGCAACATTTTAAAACTGCAGGTATCAACGCCAAAATTACCGACATTAAAGCCACTGAAGTTCCAAATTTATTTTGGGTGAGTCTTGAAGGCATGTCATCGGTCTATGCCACCAGTGATGGCAAATACATTATTCAGGGCGATGTGATCCGTTTAGGTGACAAAGAACTACATAACGTCAGTGAAAACCTGCAAGCAGGCGTGAACAAGAAAATTTTTGCTGAATTAAAACAGGAAGATTTATTGGTATTCCCTGCCAAAGGCAAAACCAAACACGTCATTTATGTATTTACCGATGTCAGCTGTCCATATTGCCATCGTCTACATGAACAAATGGATGAAATGAATGGTAAAGGCATTGAAGTCCGTTACATTGCTTGGCCGCGTGGTGAACAGCACATGCCTGCTATGGAAGCAATTTGGTGTAGCGAAGATCGTCACGCTGCCTTTAATCAGGTCATGAATGGCGCACAAATTGCACCTGCCAACTGTAAAAACCCTGTTCGTGCTCAGTATCAATTGGGCTTAAATATGGGCGTCAATGGCACACCTGCGATTTATAATGCCGAAGGCGTATATTTAGGCGGCTATCTGTCTACCGCTGAATTGATCAAGCGCTTAGACAAATAAAAATAGCGGATCTGTGGATGCTGCATCATCCCAATACACCAAGACGTAGCATCTATGAAGCCAATATAAATAACGATTTTTTATGCGTTATTTTACTTTTTTTTATACTGTGAAGATAAGTGAGATCTGCCCTAGAGTCAGCGCGTTTTTTTAGCTATGATCTAGGCTTGCTTAAAGTTATTAAAATATGGAGTGTGACGTGAAACCAGTTCGTCTGGCAATCCTCGGTCTTGGTACTGTGGGTGGTGGTGCCCTTAAACTATTAAAAGAAAATGCTGCTGAGATTAGACGTCGCACCGGTCGTGAAATTGAAATCACTTATGTGGGAACACGTCGTCCGCGTCCTGACCTAAACTTGCCTGAATCGGTCAAGCAAAGCTCCGACTTGATGGACATTGTCCGTCAACCCGATGTAGACGTGGTGGTTGAAGTGATGGGCGGTATTCACCCTGCTTATGACGTGATCATGGAAGCCATGAAGCACGGCAAACAAGTAGTGACAGCCAACAAAGCCCTACTTGCAGAACACGGCAATGAGCTATTTAAAGCAGCTGAAGACAATGCCGTACAAATTGCCTATGAAGCTGCGGTTGCAGGTGGTATTCCAATTATTAAAGTCATCCGTGAAGGTTTGGCTGCCAACAAAATTGAATGGTTGGCAGGCATCATCAACGGTACAGGCAACTTCATTTTAAGTGAAATGCGTGAAAAAGGTCGTGCATTTGAAGATGTACTGAAAGAAGCACAAGAATTAGGCTATGCCGAAGCCGATCCGACTTTTGACGTCGAAGGTATTGATGCTGCTCACAAACTGACTATTTTGGCTTCATGTGCATTTGGTATTCCGCTACAGTTTGACAAAGTCTTTACCGAAGGTATTGGCAAAGTGACCGCGCAAGATGTGAAATATGCCGAAGAACTCGGTTTCCGCATCAAACACTTGGGTATTGCCCGTCGTACCGATAAAGGTATTGAACTGCGTGTTCACCCAACTTTAATTCCTGAAGAAGAATTGATTGCCAATGTTAATGGCGTGAAAAACGCGGTCTTGGTACAAGCCAATGCGGTTGGTCCAACGCTCTATTATGGCGCAGGTGCAGGTGCAGGCCCAACAGCCTCTGCAGTAGTTGCAGATGTCGTTGATATTGTCCGTGACATTTCTTATACCGAAGATGGCGCAGGTACAATTCCGCAATTGGCATTTGAAGCCTTAACCGACTTGCCAATTTTAAGCCGTGAAGAAATGACCACGGGTTACTACATTCGCATTAATGCCGAAGACCAAACTGGCGTACTTGCTGATGTGACCACTATTTTAAGCCGCGCGGGAATCAGTATTGATGCCATCATGCAGCAATCACGCTTAAAAGACCTTATTCCTATCGTGATTCTGACTGACCCAGTCCTAGAATCAAAAATGGATGAAGCGTTACAACAAATTCAAGCATTGCCAACCATTCATGGCGAAATTGTACGAATTCGTTTAGAATCGCTTGATAATTAATCGGGTGGAGGGGAGTATTTCCCCTTGCCAAGCTCTACACACAATTGGAACATCATCATGTCGAATGCCAATCGTTATACTGGTTTAGTTGACCGTTATCGTGACCGTTTACCAGTGTCTGCAACCACACGTGCAATCTCTCTAGGCGAAGGAAACACGCCACTGATTAAGCTTGAGAATATTCCACGCATTATTGGTAAAGATGTTGAAATTTATGTGAAGTATGAAGGCTTAAACCCGACAGGTTCATTTAAAGACCGTGGTATGACCATGGCAGTTACTAAAGCAGTTGAAGAAGGTTCAAAAGCCATTATCTGTGCATCTACAGGTAATACTTCTGCTGCTGCTGCTGCCTATGCTGCACGTGCAGGCATCAAAGCATTCGTTTTAATTCCTGAAGGCAAAATTGCCATGGGTAAAATGGCACAAGCGATGATGTACGGTGCCATCACCATGCAAATCCGCGGTAACTTTGACGATGGTATGCGTCTAGTTAAAGAAGTTGCTGACCAAGCACCTGTGACCATTGTGAACTCGATCAACCCTTACCGCCTACAAGGTCAAAAGACCATTGCGTATGAAATTGTAGATGAGTTAGGTCGTGCACCAGATTACCACTGCTTACCTGTAGGTAACGCAGGCAACATTACTGCACACTGGATGGGTTATACCGAAGCGGTTGCCAACCAATCTGCCGATCAATTCGAGCAAGTGGTCTATGACGCAGCAACGGACAAATTCACAGGTCCAAACCCTGAAGGCCGCCCAATCATGGTGGGTTATCAAGCGTCTGGCGCTGCGCCATTCTTACGTGGTGCGCCTGTAGAAAACCCTGAAACTGTTGCAACTGCAATTCGTATTGGTAACCCACAAAGCTGGAACCATGCCAAAGCCGTTGTACGCGATTCAGAAGGTTGGTTTGATGAGCTAACTGATGCTGAAATCTTAGAAGCACAACGCATGCTTTCAATGTATGAAGGCGTATTTGTTGAGCCTGCATCTGCTGCGTCTATTGGTGGTGCAATGCGCGACATCAAAGCAGGTAAAATCAAAGAAGGTTCTGTGATTGTATGTACCGTAACAGGTAACGGTCTGAAAGATCCTGACACTGCAATGAAACAATGTGCAGATGCGGTGATGCTCTCTATTGATGCTACAATGCAACAAGTAAAAGACTCTATCCTTTCAAACATGTAAGTTTTGAATCGTGATCAAAAAAACCTGCATTAGCAGGTTTTTTTGTATTTGGAATCATGCAACTTTAACGGAAGTTGAGTCATACGATTGATAACTCAACGCTCCAAGCTGA
Source organism: Acinetobacter sp. YH01011 (assembly GCF_013420785.1). NCBI lineage: Bacteria > Pseudomonadati > Pseudomonadota > Gammaproteobacteria > Moraxellales > Moraxellaceae > Acinetobacter > Acinetobacter sp. YH01011. The sequence goes on along the minus strand of NZ_VOYG01000014.1, from coordinate 50,561 downwards.
ATGTGCTCTTAAATACGTTTAGGTAACTGGCTTGCCCAACTCATTAAGCGAGTTGCATCATTGGTACGTGCTTGTGAAGTATCTGCACCCAAAAGCACCACCACTGCAGGACGGTTATTCAAAGTGGTATGCATCACCACACAACGCCCTGCTTCATTGATATAGCCTGTTTTAGACAGATTAATATTCCAACCACCATTACGTACCAGTGCATTGGTATTGTTAGATTTTAAAACACGATAACCCAAGTTAAAGTCATAGGTTGGCGTGGTTGAGAATTGGCGAATCAAACCATATTGCGAAGCGGTGCTGACCAAAATACCCAAATCACGCGCAGAAGATACATTACGTGGGTCTAAGCCTGTTGCTTCGGTAAAACGGGTAGAATGCATGCCCAATTCACGCGCTTTAGCATTCATTGCGGCTACAAAGGCATTTTTCCCACCTGGATAAGTACGTGCCAACGCTGCTGCTGCAGGATTTTCAGATTTCATTAATGCAAACAGTAACGCTTCGGCACGGTTTAACTTGTCGCCCACACGCAAAGTTGAGCTTGAGTTTTTACCTGCTGCACCTGCAAAATCAATCGATTGCAAAGTGATTTGTTCAGACATATTCAAACGTGCATCAGAAGTCACCACGGCAGTCATCACCTTGGTCACAGATGCAATAGGTAATGCCACATTGGTATTTTTGCTATACAGCACTTCACCTGTTTGCGCATCCATCACCAAAGCCGCACGTGCATTAACTGATGGTTGGTTGCTATAAGCAGAGGTATCTAAAATACGGACTGTTTTAGGCGCAGTGGAAGCAGGCGCAACACCATTGCTACTACGCACTGTAGTGGTAATTTTCGTTGAACCTGGCGGAGTAGGTTCAGCAACATAGCTCTCTGGCGCAGCCTGAGCGCTCGCACTGGTACTTTCCAGATCACCATTTAAGAATTGATCGGCTTGCTCCGAAGACCAACTTAAGGTCGCCTGACCGTCGCTCCCAGAGGAAGGATTGATGACAAGTTCAGCAAAACTGACAGAACTTAGGCTGAACATCATAGATGCGACCAGCACATGCATGAACGACTTCTTAGAATTTTTCACGACTGCTTACTCAACTCAGGGAGGTAAGATACATTTGCGTATTACCTCAAATATGCCTTACATTTAAAAATACAACAATGAATCGTTTTTGACACCATATTGTGCAGAACTTTTCATTCTAGATTAAGAATAGCATTGCTAATTTTGTCGTTTCATTGCAAGCTAATTTTGCTTTATGTAACAAAAAAGATGATTTTTTCAAAGGGAGAGTGTAGGTGATCACAGTTTTAGTAGTCGACGATCATGAATTGGTACGTACTGGGATTTGCCGTATGCTCGAAGACCATGCCGATGTGCAGGTGATTGGACAAGCTGAATCGGGTGAAGAAGCGATTACCTTAGTGCGTCAGCATCATCCCAATGTGGTGTTGTTAGATGTGAACATGCCTGGGATTGGAGGCGTAGAAACCACACGTCGTCTATTGCAAACTGCACCAGACACTAAGGTCTTGGCGGTGAGTGGTTTGGCAGAAGAACCCTACCCTTCTTTATTGCTGAAAGCAGGTGCAAAAGGCTATATCACCAAAGGCGCACCTGTCAGTGAAATGGTACGTGCCATTAAAAAAGTCATGCAGGGCGGTAAATACTTCAGTGCCGACATTGCCGAACAACTGGCAAGTTCATACTTATCTGACACACAACAATCGCCTTTTGATAGTCTTTCAGAACGTGAAATGCAAGTGGCGATGATGGTGGTGAATTGTATTAGCGCACAGGAAATTGCCGATAAGTTGTTTGTCAGTGTAAAAACCGTAAATACCTATCGTTACCGTATTTTTGAAAAATTAAATATTGATAGTGATGTCAAACTGACTCACCTTGCCATTCGTTATGGACTGATTAAACCCTAAATTTTCAACGCTGTTGATGCACAAATAAGACCTTTACGATATGCCAGATTTAAAACAACATTCTGAGTTAAATCAGTATCATCTTGGCATGTGGTATGGTACTTACCGACTGCTGATTGCCTTTTGTTTGCTGCTGATTACCCTACTCACCTTTCAGCAGCTTGGCACACAATATCAGCACCCGGGTTTATATCTGTATACCTTGGTCTGCTATTTTATTTTTAGCTGCCTGCAACTGATCAGCTATAAATATATTCCTTTTAAAAGCACGCAACAACTGACCCTGTTTTTTGCAGTCGATATTATCGCGCTCAGTAGCCTGACTTTTGCCAGCGATGGCCCTAATTTATATTTAAGTCTGCTGTTTGCGATCACGATTTTTGCAGCATCACTCTTGCTGCAAAAGCGTAAAGCCTTAGCCATTACCCTCATCGCGATGATTATGGTGATTTACCAACACTTTGTTGGGAGTTTGCTGGACTTTTCATCGCTAAATAATATTGGTCAAAGTGCGCTATTGGCATTTTTATTTTGGGTGGTTTATGGCAGTGGACGTATTGCAGTACGGCGTTTCCAAATTTTAGAAAATCTAAATTTTTCGCAATCTTTGGAATTAAACCGCCTACAAAATATCAACCGTTATATTTTAGAACAAACCGAAATGGGCTATTTGGTTTTAGATGAAAATTGCTATGTCGTCCTCAGTAACCCTGCAGCCTGTCATCTGTTGGGGATTCATCCTAAATATGCGCACGCGACCTATCCATTGTATAAAATTCAGCCCGATTTATTTGATCTGTTCAAATTTGATCAATTGCAAGATGGAGAAAAATTTCAATTCGAGTCGCAACTGAGTCATTTTCATGTGCATATTCAGGTACAAAAACTCAAAGTGCCACATCAAACGCTGACTTTATTGGCGCTGCAGGATGGACGTAAAATCAATCAGCAAGTCCAGCAACTCAAATTAGCCGCCTTAGGACAACTCTCTGCCAGTATTGCGCACGAAATTCGCAACCCGTTGGCAGCCATTGTACAAGCCAACAATTTATTTACAGGCAGTGATGCTGCACAGCAACAATTGCTGTCGGACATGATCAGCAAACAAGCGACACGGATTGATAAGATTATTCACGACACGCTGAGTATGGTCAAAAATAAACAAACCACGCCTGTCGCGATTCAGCTCAATCAATTTTTGCCACAATTCATTCAGGAAGATTTACCTGATGCAGCGAGTCAAATTCAGCTTACACTGACCGAACCACTGAGCATCCAGTTTGATGAATCACAGTTTCGCCAAGTGCTAATTAATCTGATTCGTAACGCCATTCGACACAATGCTGCACAGCAGCCCATTGAGATTACGGCCTATCCGCAAGCAACTTATATTTATATTGATGTGCGGGATTTTGGTGCAGGTGTCGCCAGTCAAGATCTCCTCTATCTGTTCCAGCCATTTTTCAGTACCGAAATCAATGGAACTGGTTTAGGATTGTATCTATCGCATAGTTTTTGCGAGGCGAATCAAGCCAAGCTGAGCTATGTAGAACAAGAACAAGGCGCATGTTTCAGGATGAAATGTCTACGTGCCATTGAATAAACGCGATTGATATTGGATCAATCTTGTTGCTGTGGTTTTGATTTAATTTTGTGTGGTTTTGGGGAAAATATGCACGCTGTTCAACCTTTGGTTTTATTGGTCGATGACGAAGAAGACCTTTGTACCCTCATGCAGATGACTTTGGCACGTATGGGGATTCAAACCCATGTCGCGTATCGTTTAGCACAAGCCAAGCAATTATTGGCAGAACATCAGTACGATGCTTGCTTAACCGACTTAAACCTGCCCGATGGCAATGGCTTGCAACTGGTTGAATGGATTTCCGAACAATATCCGAATGTACCTGTTGCCGTATTGACCGCCTACGGCAATATGGATATTGCGATTGCTGCTTTAAAAGCAGGTGCATTTGACTTTGTCAGCAAGCCTGTCAATCAAATACATTTACAGCAACTCCTTGAAAAAGCACTGAATAAACCTTTCGACACCACCGATCATCACAGCCAAGATCAGCTTGAATATAAAATGTTGATTGGGCAATCTTTGCCTATTCAGCAATTGCGCAGCACCATCAAAAAAATTGCGCGCTCGCAAGCGCCTGTATTTATTACAGGCGAATCAGGTACGGGGAAAGAAGTTGTCGCCAATTTGGTTCACCGTTTAAGTAACCGCAACGAAGGACCATTTATTGCAATTAACTGTGGTGCAATCCCCACCGAACTCATGGAAAGCGAGCTATTTGGACACAAAAAAGGTAGCTTTACAGGAGCGACTCAAGACAAACAAGGTCTGATTCAATCTGCACATGGTGGCAGCTTATTTTTAGATGAAATTGCCGAACTGCCACTGAGCATGCAAGTCAAAATGCTGCGTGCCGTTCAGGAAAAGCGCATCCGTCCTGTGGGTTCAGATAGTGAAATTGATGTCGATTTTCGTGTGATCAGCGCCAGTCATCAGGACTTAGAAAGTTTGGTTCAGCAAGGACGTTTCCGTCAGGATTTATTCTTCCGTATTCACGTGATGGATTTGGTCTTGCCTGCCTTGCGTGAACGTGGACAAGATATTCTGTTATTGGCAGACCACTTCATTCAAAAAGTTGCACAAGAATGGGACATTCCTGCCAAACAACTGACACCTCGTGCCCAGCAATTTTTATTAGAACAGTACTATCCGGGTAATGTGCGTGAGTTACGCAATATTATTGAACGTGCCATTACCCTGAGTGATGATGATGTTATTGATCTCAAACACTTACAAACCGCACCCTTGCGCCAATTCAGTATGAGCAATACAGCAACCACTGAACCACAACCTACAGCAGAAACACCACAGCAGATCGTGACAGATGTATTGCTGACAGGACGCAAACTGCCTGAAGAAGGTTTAGAAGCCTACTTGGAAAAAGTAGAAAAAGACATTTTACTGAATGCGCTGCACCTGACCCACTGGAACCGTACGTTGGCAGCAAAAAAATTGGGCATGTCTTTCCGTTCTTTGCGCTATCGTCTGAAAAAGTTTGGATTAGATACTGAAGATGAGTAAACGCTAAACAATGAAGACTGTCTAAAAATACGTGTTACTCAGATGAGACTTAACGGCGGCTCAGCAGTAAATCTGCCACATGCTCAAGATAAGCCTCTTCTTTCATTTCAGGACTTTGAATATATTGCTGATTCGGCTGAATCCCAACCCCTTCAATCATTTGCTCGCGTGGGGTGTAATAATGCGAAACCGTCATTTGTAAGGCAGCACCATCGCTAAGTGGGAACAGCTTTTGCACCACCCCCTTGCCATAACTTTTTTCGCCCATCACCCAAGCGCGTGAATGGTCTTTTAAAGCACCGGTAAAGACTTCTGCCGCAGATGCAGAGCGATGATTAATCAGTACTCCGACTTTTAAATTTTGAAATTCAAAGCTAGGTAACGCCTGAAATTGTTGATCGCCTTCAGAACGACTTTTGGTCGATACAATCACACCCTGATTTAAAAATAAATCGGCAGATTCCACCGCAGCAGACAGTAAGCCTCCTGGGTTATTACGCAGATCAATCAATACGGCTTTTAAGCGTGGCGTGCTATGTTCTTCAATTAAGCGTTTAATTTCATTGGCGGTGTCTTGCTGAAACACACGTACTTTTAACAACAAGACCTGATTAGAAAGCATCTGCGCCTGAATATCGGTTTCTACTTTTTTGTTGCGTACCAACATAATTTCAGGCTGATTGGCTGCACGTTGTACGCTTACAGTCGATCCCACTGAGCCTGTGAGCAGGTTATTGACCTGATCTGCACTCAGCTTTTTCAGTTCTTGGTTATCAATTTTAAATAGGCTGTCGCCATTCTTCAGCCCTTGTTTAGCCGAGTCGGCATTGGCACTTAAATTTTGAATGACCCAATGTTGCTGGGCAGCGTCATAGCGCAAAGTAAAATCAACCGAGGCCAAGTCGCCTTCGGTATATTGTAAAAGTTGTTTATATTCTTCAGCAGTTAAATAGCGTGAATAACGATCTAAACCGCTCACCAAGCCACGAATGGCTTGCTGAAACAAGGCATCATCACTTTTTTCAGTCACATAGTTGTCTTTGACAATGCCATAGATTTGCACAAATTCCTGTATCGACTCTACAGGCACATCGACATAGTCCTGTTGTAGTGTAGGGCCATCTAACTCCAAATCTGGCGCAGCCCAAACACTCGAATGACTGGCACACAACACGCTTGCCAACACAACCGCATAAATTTTGTGAGCCGTCATTCCATCATCTACCTGTCTCGAGGGTTATGCCTGTAGGCGAATTAAGTTGCGACCTTGCATATCTGCTGGCACTGGCAATTGCATCAAATTCAATAAAGTTGGTGCAACATCTGCCAACACACCACCTTCCAAAATGGTGGCCTGAGTTGGGCCTACATAAATGAATGGCACCAATTCAGTGGTGTGCTGAGTATGTACCTGACCACTGTCATAGTCTTGCATTTGCTCGACGTTACCATGATCAGCTGTAATAATCATGTGACCTTGTTTCGCCATCACCGCTTCATAAACGCGACCCAAACAGGTATCTACTGCTTCCACTGCTTTGACAGCTGCATCAAACACACCAGTATGACCGACCATATCGCCATTGGCATAGTTCACCACCAACAAATCATATTCACCTGAATTAATGGCTGCAACCAGTTCATCAGTCACTTCATAAGCGCTCATTTCAGGTTTTAAGTCGTAGGTTGCTACGTTTGGCGATGGAATCAGGATACGTTTTTCACCCGGATATTCATCTTCACGACCACCACTAAAGAAGAACGTCACGTGTGCGTATTTTTCAGTTTCAGCAATACGCAATTGCGTTTTGCCCAAGTCTGACAAATATTCACCAATGGAGTTTTTCAAATCTTCTGGCATGTACGCCACTGGCGCAGCAATGCTGGCTTGATAACGGGTCAGCATCACAAATTTAGACAATTGCGGCACAACTTTACGTTCAAAACCAGCAAAGTTTTGCTCCACAAAAGCTTTGGTCAATTCACGTGCCCGGTCAGCACGGAAGTTCATAAACACCACGCTGTCGCCATCTTGAATTTTGGCAATTTCACCAATACGGGTGGCTTTAACAAACTCATCGCTTTCATCTGCCGCATAAGCCGCTGCCAAGCCTTCAACCGCAGTTGCCGCAGTGCGTACTGCCTCACCTTCGGTAAGTAGACGATAGGCTTGTTCTACACGATCCCAACGGTTGTCACGATCCATCGCATAGTAACGACCAATCAGGCTGGCAATACGACCTTGATTTGGATATTGTGCAAATAATGCGTCCAATTTTTCCAAAGAAGGCTGCGCGCTTTTGGGTGGCGTATCACGGCCATCTAAAAAGGCATGTAGATAAACTTTTGCACCACGTTTTAATGCCAATTCTGCCATCGCCACGATATGATCTTCATGCGAATGCACACCGCCTTCAGACAATAAACCAAGCAGATGCACTGCACCGTTGGCTGCTTTGGCTTTTTCTACCGCATCGACCAACACTTCATGTTCAAAGAAAGCGCCTGTACGAATGTCTTTGGTAATACGGGTAAAGTCTTGGTACAACACACGTCCTGCACCCAAGTTCATGTGACCAACTTCAGAGTTACCCATTTGACCATCTGGCAAGCCCACATCTTCACCTGAACCAGAGATCAAACCATGCGGATGCTTTTCCTGCATAGCAGTCAAATTTGGTCGTTTCGCTGCTAAAAACGCGTTGTCTTCGACCGCTTCGCGATGACCCACACCATCCATAATCACCAATACGTGAGGGATTTTGCCAGCAGTTGCATCCGCCATAATCAATACTCTTTTTCGTCTACAAATTAATCATGCTATCTTAACGAATTTTGCGTCAAGACTCTATGTTCAGAAGATGGTTTCCGCCACTGATTCAGATAGGTTTACCCAATCATACGGAAAAAGCAGCAGCATCGGCCCGCACTTAACGCGCACGATGCAGTAAGTAACCGCCGATGACAAACATCAGAATAATAGGAATAAATACGAACCACGCAGGCGATGGTGCATAGACCAAGCTGGCATAGCCCAAGAAATCCTGTAAATAAAAGAAGGTTAAGCCGACAAATAAAGCAATCACCAAACGGAAACCCATAGATTGCTGACGTAACGGCCCAAAAATAAAGGAGCAAGCAATCACCACCAAAGCAATCAGCGCAAAGGGTGCACCAAGTTTTTGCCAGAACGCCAGTTGGTAGGTTTTGGGTACTTGGCTGTATTCATGCATATAACTCATGAAACTGACCAATTGACTTGGGGATAAATCTTCAGGGTCGATGGTGACCATGTGCACATATTTCGGTTGCAATGCTAAAGCCAAAGCCTGTTCGCTGTTTTTAGCTAAAGTCGCGTTGCCCGCCTGCAAAATATCCATCTGTTCAGTTTGATTGAGCAACCAACTACCGTCTTTAACAAACTGTCCCTGATCTGCAGACAATGTACCACGCAAGCGATAGTTATCATCAAAATCGACCACTTGTACATTTTTGAGCTGCCCTTGGGCATTGGCGTAGTCAATATAAATAAAACGATTGCCTTCGCGCGACCAATAGCCACGAACTTCACCCAGCTCAGCGACGCTACGGTGACTTTTAACACTTTTGGCTTGTTCATTGGTGTATGGAATCACCCATTCACTGAGCACAAAAGACAGCAGTACCAATACCATGGCGGAACGAATCACCCATCCCACAATACGCCACAGGCTAATCCCTGCAGAACGCATCACAATCAATTCGCTGTTGGATGCCAACGTACCCAAGCCTAACACTGCGCCAATCAAGGCAGAAATCGGCAAAATTTCATAGAGATAATTTGGCGCACCCCACAATACATACAGCAATGCCTGCCATGCACTATAGTTTTCATTGAGTGAACCCAATTCGCCTAAATAGGTAAACAACACCTGCAAACCAGACAAAATTGCCGTTGCACCAAACATAGCCAGTGCAGTGGTCTTGGTGACGTGTTTTGCAACTATACGACGTGCCAACATCTTAAGACCTCACTCGCTGAATTTGCTGCTTAATTTTAGGTGCTAGTTTTTGTTTACGTGAGAACAAGGCTGCCGCAATCGCATAAGCCAACAACACCAACGGATAAGCAATCATGCCCATTTCTTGTTTGCTGATACGGGTTTTAACCGCCATGAGCGCCACAATCAAACTGGCGAAAATTAACAAGGCAGGAAACAGTTTTAAATAACGCCCCTGACGCGGACTAACTTCTGACAATGCCACGGCTAAAAACAACGCCACCACAATCGCAAAAGGCACAAAAATACGCCAGCCGAGTTCACTTGCGACCACAGGGTCTGCACGGTTTTTCCAAAGTTGCGAGGTGGTTAAGGCTTCTACTTCGGCACTTTCAAATTTGGCTTCTTTATCATTTTCTAAACGTAAACGATAACTTTGGAATTCTGCCTGTGAATATTTGGCTGTGCCCGGAAATATTTCATAACGACGCCCTTCGACCAAATCCACCACATTGGCAGGATCATTTTCCAACTCTACCCGTGTCGCTTCTTTTGCCAGAATCATGACATCAGGACGACCTGCTTTTTCTGCACGTTGATAGAAGAAAATATCTTTCAGGTTTTTACGATCTTCGGACAGATCGCCTGCGTAAATGGTATATGGCCCTGAAGAAATAAATTCTTTGGGTCGCACCAAATCAAAACCTGTGCGTACTGCCTGACTGGTGGTCAATGCTTCAAACTGACGCAGTCCCCACGGTGATGCCCACAGCATTAAGAAACCTTGAACGATTAGAAATACCAAGGTCATTGGCACCAATAAACGTGCCAGTTGATGCCGACTCACACCACTACTATTGAGCACCGCCATTTCATGGTCGACATATAAACGACCAAATACCAGCATCAAACCAATAAAGAAACCCAAAGGTAAGATCAGCGTCAAAAATTCAGGCAAGCGATAGCCAATGATGCTGAATAAAATACTCGCATCCAAACGCCCTTGTGCCGCCACGCCAAAATACTTGATCAAGCGACCACCCATCATGATCAAAGTCAGTAAGGCAATCACAACCAAGGATGTCGACACAACTTGCTTGACCAAATAACGCCGAATAATCAAATTATTTCTTCCAAAATGTGAGGGAATCCAATTCGCGTTAGTTTACCTGAATGTTGAAAATATAAAACCTATCGCCTTGTTATACATTGAAACTCGACGCATAAAAATGTTTCAATGGTTGCATAGTTTGCACATTTAGATAGGCATAAAATCCAGTGATTAAATTTAGCTTAAGTCCCTCATTCCAAGAACACAGCGCGAGTGAATCTTTGTCAATTTTAGTGGCTGCAGAACAGGTGCCACAGGCAACTGCTGCTTATCAAATCAAGGATTTAGACAGCATTATTCAAGCGACACAATTTAAAGCAGGCTTTAATGAAAGTTTAAGTTTGGTGGCTAGCGTTGTTGAATGCGCCAATAGCAACCTGATCGGTTTGGGTAAAACCGAAGAATTACCAGCCGCAAAGCTGGCAAAAATTGCACAAAGCATTATCAAATCTTCACAAAAAAAATTTAAACAGATCAGCATTGACTTGTCTGCCCTGCCTAGCGAGCTGCATTATGTATTTGCACTCAGCCTGACCCAAGCAGCCTATGCTTTTGATGAATACAAAAGCAAAAAGAATGAATTTCAGCTTGAACAAATCCATTTCATTGCCAATAACAGCCCACTCAGCGCAGATCAACTTCAATTGATTGAAGCCATGCAATCGGGTCAAAACATGGCACGTGACTTGGGCAACCGTCCGGGCAACATTTGTTTCCCTGAATATTTGGCAGAACAAGCTCAAGCACTTGCGGCAGAATATCCAGACCTACTCAAAGTCACCATTTTAGATGAAGCAGAAATGGCAGAATTAGGCATGGGCGCTTTCCTTGCAGTCAGTCAAGGTTCAGATCGTCCAGGGCGCATTATTAGCCTCGAATATCAAGCACAGCGTGATGAAGCACCTGTGGTATTGGTCGGTAAAGGCATCACCTTTGATACAGGCGGCATTTCACTCAAACCCGGCTTAGGGATGGATGAAATGAAATTTGATATGTGTGGTTCTGCTTCAGTTTTAGGCACCATGCGCGCGCTATGTGAAGCACGTTTACCTATCCATGTGGTCGGCACGATTGCCGCTGCAGAAAATATGCCGTCAGGCAAAGCCACTCGCCCGGGTGATATTGTGACCAGTATGAGCGGCCAAACCATCGAAATTTTAAATACCGATGCCGAAGGTCGTTTGGTGCTGTGCGATACCCTAACCTATGTGAAACGCTTCAACCCTGCTTTGGTGATTGATATTGCGACTTTAACAGGCGCTTGCGTGGTTGCACTCGGTTCGGTACTGACAGGCATGTTTACCCCAGATGATGAACTTGCGGCGGAATTGGATGCTGCGGGACACACTGCATTTGACCGTGTATGGCGTATGCCCGTGATTGACGATTACCAAGAACAACTGGATTCACCATTTGCCGATATTGGCAATATTGGTGGGCCTAAAGCAGGTTCAGTTACTGCAGCATGCTTCTTGCAACGCTTTACCCGTGACTATCGCTGGGCGCATCTAGACATTGCAGGCACTGCATGGAATTCAGGCAGCAATAAAGGCGCAACAGGTCGTCCTGTACCGTTATTGATGCAGTTCCTCGCACAACGTGCAAGCAATAATGGCTAAAGTTAGCTTTTATTTGTTTGAAAAAAGTCCTGAACGGCAAGTGGAAAGCACTTGCCGTTTATGCCGCAAAATTTTGCGGCAGCAGGCACGCATTTGGCTGCATTGCCCTGATCCAGAGTTACAGCAAATATTGGATGAGCGTCTGTGGAGTTTTGATGCCAGCAGTTTTATTCCGCATGGCATTAACCAAACACAGGCCAGCGTATGTATTTCTGCCGAATTACCGCAGCAATCGGACTGGATTGTGTTTAATTTTAACAGTCAGGCACTTGAAGCCTATGCAAAATTTAGTCACATTATTGAGATTATTGAAAATCACGAAGCAGCTAAAGTGCTTGGACGTGAAAAATTTAAACAATATCGACGTTTGGGCATAGAACCACAGACGTTTAAGCTTTAATTTTAAAACGTTTTTTTAAAAATACTGCTCAAAATAAGGAGAGATGCGGTGACTTTAAATGTCGGCTCAGATTTTAAACAGCGCTGGTTAACCGCGCCTCAGGCTGTGCGCCAGACATTTATGGATGATCTGCATCGAATTTGTGAGGTCTTGCAACCTGAAACGCAATTACACAACTGGATTGCAGAAGATCAGCGCGCTCAGCAACAATCACAGGAAAAAATTGAACAAGCCTATGCTGACCTGAAAGCACGTTTGATTGAAGAAGCACGGCAACGTCGCCAATTGGCACTCGAACTCAAATTAGAACAGCAACGTGCAGAACAAGCCGCTTATGCTGCACAGCTACAGCAAGATGAAGCGCAACGCTTTGCAGAACAAACTCAAGCACTTGAGTTGATGCGTCAAAGTCTGGATCAGGAAATTTCAAACTATACTGCACGTTATGAGCAAAATCCTGAATTACCTGCGGTGACTTTTAATCAAGCCGCAACTGCGGTAAGTGATGATCAAATTGTTTCTGAACTTGAAAGTGTACGTTTGCGTTTAGAGCTAGAAGCCGAAACTCAAATTGAGCAGGCGGTAACGATCTTTCGTGCGCGACTACATGCTGCAGCCCAAGAAGAAATTGACTATATCTTAAAAAATTCAAATTTTTCTAAAGAATAATTTTACTTTTTATCCCCAATTAGCCCAAAGTCTTAAGCCCAATGTCATCAAAATGAAATAATTTTGTCACATGATAATCATCCAGAAAAAGTTGAATTTTCAACTTTCATCTCCTTTAATGACTTTTGCAATCATGGGTTTCAAATGGATATCTTGACGAAAATTTCAGGCAAAATCGACCATCTTAATACGGGCGAACAGTGGAGTATTCGTGCTCAGGATTTATGGATCAGTCGTGCAGATTTCCAATCATTAAGCATGTACTTGTCTAAAGAAGCGGAAAAGGGTGAGTTTTCAATTCAAAGTAACGATACTTTTAGCCCGCGCTTGGGTGGCACAGAATTAATTGTCACCAAACACTAAAACTGAACCAGATCAAAAGTCCACACGGTGGGCTTTTTTTGTGGCCATCAATCCACTTTTTTAGTTATCGCGGTGGATTTAGAAGAAGAAAATAGAAAAAATGAGGAATTTAAATCCAATCACCCAACCAAGACAAAATATTACCCAAGCCATAACCTATTGCCATTAAAGAAAAAATCCATACGGCAGCACCCACCACATTATAAAAACTAAAGGTCGCCAAAGGCATGAGCCCTGACCCTGCAGCAAATGGTGCAAATGAACGAACAAACGGTATAAAACGCGCCATTAAAATAGTTTTGCCACCATGTTTCATAAAATAATGGTTGGTTTTGACAATATATTCAGGTTTGAAATAACGTGAATGTTGATGAAAATACTTCACCCCTAGAATTCGTCCAGTGTAATAGTTGACGCTATATCCCAAGACCGCAGCGACAAAAAGTAAAATCCCCATATAGTGCAAATGCACCACATCGGTGGTGGAACACAAGGCACCAATTGCGATCAGCAAACTATCGCCTGGTAAAAAGAACATGAACACAGAACCTGTTTCTGCAAAAATAATCAGAAACAAAATGGCATAGATCCACAGACCATAATTATCGAGTAATAATGGCAGCCAGTGTTCCAAATTCATTAAAAAATCAATCATCTACATTAAACCAAAGGGGTGTTTATGATGAAAAAAACATCTTTATCTTTTTAATTATCCCTAAAAACAAAAAAACAGTCTAATTTTTCAATCAGACTGTTTAAATTTCATTCGGCTCTGTGCTTATTTTAAAAAGCCATTTTCAGCCAAGAATTCCATGCTAATTTTAGATTGCTGCGTAGTTTCTGCAGCTTTATCACCCAAGAGCAAACGCTCAATATAACGCGCCAAGACATCCACTTCTAAATTGACTTTGCTGCCAACTTTCCATGTGCCAATATTGGTACGCTCTGCCGTGTGTGGAATTAAATTCAGACTGATAACACTGCCGCGTAAATGGTTAATGGTCAGGCTGATGCCATCGACGGTCACCGAACCTTTTTCTGCCAAATATTTGGCAATTTCTGCAGGTGCAGTCACTTCATAGTAAATTGAACGTGCATCTTCACGTACCAGCGTAATTTCACCGACTGCATCAACATGGCCACTTACGATATGTCCACCAAAACGTGTGGTCGGCAACATGGCTTTTTCGACATTGACAGGCTGACCCACTTTCCATGTGCCTAAAGTGGTACGGTTCAAACTTTCACGGGACACATCTGCGGCATACCAATTGTCGCCCCACTCGATCACAGTCAGGCAAATACCATTGGTGGCAATTGAATCCCCCAAATGCACATCCGACATATCCAAATCGGTCTGAATACGCAAACGTACATCACCGCCCACACTTTGCAGGCTTTCTACTTTACCTAAACTTTCAATAATGCCTGTAAACATAATCTTTTCTCTCATTCACTGAGGATTTGTGGATTTACCACAACGCCAATTGGGTACTCACACCTGAGGTATCTACACCACCCAATTCTGCAAAATGGTAAAGTTGCCCTAACAACTGGCGAATAGGTGGGCCTGACTTGGCATGCGTATCGGTAATCACAATAAATTCCAGCACGCGCGCACGCTCGGACTGACGCTGTTTACTCACGCGATAACGCGGAACATCTTGCGTCAATAACGTCACTCGACCGCGTTTTAAATTGGCTTGCAACAAGTCTGTGGCACTAATATTACCATCGGTAGAATAACTGGTCAGAATAAAACGTGCATTAATGGTGTCCAATAAGGTTTCATACGCCTCTTTGGCGTACTTAGATGAGTTGTATGGACTTGGACGTTCTTTGCGCCATGCACGGTCAATACCACTTTTAAAGCCTTTGGTGTCTGGGGTTGGTAAATCGACCTGATCCCACAAGGTTAAGGCATTTAAGACATGATAGTTACTGCTATAAGCATGTTGATTATACGGTGGGTCTAAATAAGCCACATCCACCTCAAAACCACTCATTTGATTGGCAAGATGCTGTGCATCGACACACCACATTTCTGCAGCAGGTTTATTTGGTTCACCAATGTCACAAAAACGACTTGGCGTGAGCCACAATAATGATTCTATTCGTTCGAGTGCAGTTTGAGTTTTGCCACCCCAGCCGTGGTGGAAGCTTTTAAACACCCCACTGGTATTACTGACAAAACTGGCAGAGTACAACAACGGCGCCAACAATGCCGACATCTCAACATCATCAATGGCACCCTGCGCTTGCCACGTAGCAATTTGCTGACGAATCGCATCTATGCGCATACCGTTACGACGTTTAAAGAATAAACGGTCACGACTTGGGTCATAAATTTCGTCATTGCGCGGACACAAATTATGCGTCACCCAGCCTTTGACTTCAGGCAAACGGTTCAAATAATCAATGGCTTTTTGATAGCCGCCTAATTCTTTAAACGCAGGTGCTTCAGTGCAGGCCAAAATCGCATGGTTTAAGGCATGGCTGTACGGTTCCCAGTCATTGGCAATTACCCGATAACCATTTTGGCGCGCCAAACGTGATACCACCCCTGAGCCTGCAAAAAAGTCGGCAAAAATTGGGGCACGACCATCTTTAGGATGTAGCGTTCCTGTCTGTTCAAGGGCTTCTAAAATCAGATGCAGTAAACGGCGTTTATTGCCCAAATAAGGCACCAATTGATGAAATAAGTATTCATCAGTGGTGCGTGCCGCATGACGACGTTTGTGATAAACCGTTGACTCTGAACTCATAGTGTCTCTTGAGAAGGAATTAACCTAAGGCGCACGTCATCACCCAATTGAGTGACGTCGCAAAGTTTAAATCGAAGTTGCTCTGCCATACGTTCAAATTCTGCATTAAACATGGCACGTGCTGATTGCCCTAATAATGTAGGCGCCACATAACTAATGACTTCATCGACCAAGCCTTCCTGCAAGAAAGCGGTAGATAAAGTTGCGCCTGCCTCAACCAGTACATCATAAATTTGATGCTGTTTGACCAGTTCAGCCAGCAAGCTTGCCAAAGGCTGTACCGCCAATTGTATCACGCCTAAGGCTGCCAACTCTGCACGATACGGCCCCATCACCATCACGGTTTCAGGTTGCTGCAGAATTTGTGCAGTCAGCGCTAACCGCCCCTGACGGTCTAAAATAATCCGTTTTGGCTGTACCACATTGTGAAGATCATCCACTGCCAACTGACGTACATTGAGCAGACAGTCATCGGCCAGTACCGTATCAACACCCGTAATGACCGCTGCAGAAATTGCACGCCAATGTTGCACATCTGCACGTGCTGCTGCCCCTGTAATCCATTTGGATTCACCCGAGGCCATGGCCGTGCGACCATCCAAACTGGAGGCAATTTTTAAACGCACATAAGGCATACCTGTAGCCATAGCTTTTAAAAAGCCTGAATTTAACTGCGCTGCTTCGGCTTCTGCCACGCCCACACTAACCTGAATACCTGCATCCTGTAGAATCTGAACACCTTTACCTGCCACCAATGGATTTGGGTCTGGACAAGCCACAACCACTTTGGCCACGCCTGCATCGACCAAGGCTTTGGCACATGGTGGTGTGCGCCCATAGTGTGCACAAGGTTCCAAAGTCACATAAGCAGTTGCACCCTGCGCTTGTTCAGCGGCCTGACGCAAAGCAAAGACTTCGGCATGTGGCTGTCCTGCACGAGGATGGAAACCTTCGCCCAATAATTGGGCATCTTTAACAATAACGCAGCCCACGTTCGGATTTGGCTTGGTGCTGTATTGCCCCAAACGTGCCAGTTCAATGGCACGACGCATCCAAAAAAGATCATCAGGTTGCGCGTCAGTATTGAGTTCAGTCATGGATGATGGATGCTGTGGAATAGATGCTGGCATTGCGCTTTATTGCTCACGCGACTGCATTTGTTCAATTTGGCGACGGAATGCTTCGACATCCTGAAAGTCTTGATACACCGAGGCAAAACGTACATAAGCGACATGATCCAATGCAAATAAAGCCTGCATAACAACCTCACCAATGGTACGTGATTTCACATCACGCTCTCCCAAACGGCGAATTTGTAATTGGATGTCGCTGAGTACAGTTTCGATTTGCTCTTGGGTCACAGGACGTTTTTGCAAAGCATGCATTAACGAGCGACGCAACTTGGCTTCATCGAAAGGCTCACTTTTACCATCAGATTTAATCACCCGTGGCATGACCACTTCATAACTTTCAAAGGTGGTAAAGCGTTCACCACAGCCAATACACTCACGACGTCGGCGAATTTGGCAGCCTTCTGCCGCCAAACGTGAGTCAATCACTTTACTGTCTGCAGTGTTGCAAAATGGACAATGCATAGCGGTTTAATTGCACAAATTTGAATGAAAATGCAGTGTAGCAAAATTTCCAAACTTTGTAGAGTTTTACGCAACATATAGAAAAAAAACAGCCCCGAAGGGCTGTTTTACACAATATATTGATTATGTGCTGTCTGGATTATTCTACACGTTCACCATGTTGGCTTAAGTCGAGTCCCATACGCTCATCTTCTGCAGCCACACGAATACCAATGGTTAGATCAATTACTTTTAAGATGATGAAAGTCAGTACAGCAGAGTAAGCAATGGTCGCTAACACACCTTCAACTTGCACCCAAAGTTGGCTCATTAGGTTGCTTGGTGCAGCATCGCCCATAATAAACTCGCTGGCAAAGAAGGCTGTTAAAATTGCACCGACAATACCACCTACACCATGTAGTCCAAAGGCATCTAGAGAATCATCGGCTTTCAAGGCGCGTTTTAAGGCAGTAATACCCCAGAAACAGACCACACCACCAATTAAACCCATCGCTAATGCACCACCAACAGTCACAAAACCTGCTGCTGGAGTAATCACCACCAAACCTGCTACTGCACCCGATGCAGCACCTAATACCGAACCTTTACCACGTACCAGTTTTTCTGCTACAAGCCATGCAATTGCTGCGGCTGCGGCTGCCACTTGAGTCACAACTAAGGCGTAACCCGCTGCACCATTCGCGCCTAAAGCAGAACCACCGTTGAAACCGAACCAGCCCACCCAGAGTAAACTTGCACCCAGTACAGTCAAAGTTAGGTTGTGCGGAGCCATAGATTCACGGCCCAAGCCCATACGTTTACCCAACATGTATGCAGCAACCAAACCTGCAACACCCGAGTTAATATGAACAACAGTACCACCAGCAAAGTCGAGTGCACCATCATTGCCTAACCAGCCGCCACCCCATACCCAGTGGGTAATTGGTGCATAGACCACGACCACCCAAATCGCGATAAAGGCAACAAAGGCACCAAACTTCATTCGTTCTGCAATTGAACCACTGATAATTGCCACAGTAATGATGGCAAAGGTCATTTGAAATATCACAAATAGAATTTCAGGAATACTGCCACTGAGCGCATCGGTACCAATGCCTGCCAGCATGACTTTGTCTAGACCACCAATAAAGGCATTACCTTCACCAAAAGCCAAACTATAGCCCACTGCCACCCAGGCAATACTGACCACGGCTGCTGCTACAAAGCTATAAGCCATAGTATTGAGTACGTTTTTCTTGCGTACCATACCGCCATAAAATAGTGCCAAACCAGGAATGGTCATGAGTAAAACTAAAGCAGTCGAAACTAAAATCCAAGCGGTATCGCCTGTATCTAATACAGCTTCAGGTTCAGCAGCTTCGGGCGTGCTGACTTCTGCTACAGCTGCAACTTCTGTTGCATTTGTTGTTTCGATAGGAGATGTTTCGGCAGTTTCAAGCACTGCAACATCTGAAGTTGGAGTGGTGGCTGTTGCGGCTTCTTCAGCCCAAGCAACAGAACCACCGAGGAGTGCGCTCGATAGACTCAGCGCAAGTAGCATTTTTTTCATTTGTGTCCCCCGACCTTTGTTTTTGTGAGTTATTAGGTACTCAGCAAACTTCATGCCATCTTTTAAACAGCATCTGCACCCGTTTCACCTGTACGAATACGGATGACTTGTTCGAGGTTAGTCACAAAGATTTTGCCATCACCAATCTTGCCTGTACTAGCAACACGAGTGATTGACTCAATCACCGAATCGACCATTTCATCGCTAATTGCGATTTCGATTTTAACTTTAGGCAAGAAGTCAACGACGTATTCAGCGCCACGATAAAGTTCGGTGTGACCTTTTTGGCGACCGAAGCCTTTGACTTCTGTTACGGTGATCCCTTGAACACCAATTTCAGATAATGCTTCACGCACATCATCTAATTTAAAGGGTTTTACAATTGCAGTTACGAGCTTCATGTTTGTTTTCCTTCGGCTTAATTCACCAGTAAGGTTTTATGTTCAAATTCCATGCCAAAGTTCTAAGGTCGGGGGAAATTAGAAACCGTGACATGAGTTTTCTTTATACCTTATTTTATACATTTATATGGTTGTGATCTTCAAAAAATAGACATATTTACTAGAAGATTTACGATTTTACTCATCGAATAAATCCATATTTCGTCTGAAATGCTATAGTCTATTCAAGACCAGTGCTACACTGCCTCCATTTTCTCCATCTTTGTGGAAACAACAATGATTGAAACTTTATTACAAGCCATTTTGGAACAAGTTGAACAACCTAAAAAAGATTTAGAACATAATTTACGTGCTTTGCTCAATGAAGCGGTCACCAAAATGGATTTGGTCTCGCAAGATGAGCTAGACCGCCAACGTACTGCGCTCAATAATGCCAACTTACGTTTAAATGAATTGTTAAAACAGGTTGAAGCACTGGAACAGAAAATTCAACTCAAAAAATAAGCACCAATTGAGTGCATAAAAACAAAAAACAAACATTATAAAAATAACGCACCAAAACGGATCATCATAA
Organism: Acinetobacter sp. YH01011; assembly: GCF_013420785.1. Lineage (NCBI taxonomy): Bacteria > Pseudomonadati > Pseudomonadota > Gammaproteobacteria > Moraxellales > Moraxellaceae > Acinetobacter > Acinetobacter sp. YH01011. The sequence continues at coordinate 30,478 of NZ_VOYG01000014.1, read as the reverse complement.
AAATGTCTTTTGCCAAAGTGTATACGCGGGGGCTGCTCGGCTTGCACGCCCCTGCAATTGAAGTTGAAGTCCATCTGAGTCAAGGTTTACCTTCTTTAACCATTGTCGGTCTAGCCGAAGCTGCCGTGCGTGAAAGTAAAGATCGGGTACGCTCTGCCATTATTAATAGTGGTTTTCAATTTCCGACCAAACGTCTGACCATTAATTTAGCGCCTGCCGACTTGCCCAAAGATGGTTCGCGTTTGGACTTAGCCATTGCTTTAGGCATTTTAATTGCTTCGGGACAATTGCCCGAACAAAGCACTGAAAGTTTAGAGTTTATTGGAGAATTGGCTTTAGATGGTCAATTGCGTCCCACCACAGGCACACTCAGTATTGCGATTGCCTGCCAACAGGCACAGCATTGTTTGGTTTTACCTGAACAAAATGCACAAGAAGCTGCTCAATTGCCTGACTTTGAAGTCTTTGCCGCCACACATTTAAAACAAGTTTGCGAACATTTGGCACAAAGCCAGCCTTTAAATAAAGTCACCGCGACTGCCCAACCACAGTTATCACATTCCGCCTTTGATTTAGTCGATGTTAAAGGACAGTTGCGCCCACGACGTGCTTTGGAAATTGCGGCTGCAGGTGGACATTCATTGCTATTCAAAGGCCCACCCGGTACAGGCAAAACCTTATTGGCATCTAGGCTTTCCAGTATTTTACCGCCATTGAATATGCAGGAAAATTTAGAGGTTGCCAGTATCTATTCAGTGGCCAATAGCCCGCATACGTTTGGACAGCGTCCTTTTCGCGCCCCACATCATACCGCTTCTGCTGTAGCCTTGGTCGGTGGAGGCTCATATCCCAAACCCGGTGAAATTACCTTGGCGCATTTAGGCGTTTTATTTTTAGATGAATTACCTGAATTTGATAAAAAAGTGTTAGAAGTGCTGCGCCAACCTTTAGAGTCCAAAGAAATTGTGATTTCCCGCGCTTCTCGGCAAATTACCTTTCCAGCCAACTTTCAACTAATTGCCGCCATGAATCCCTGCCCTTGTGGTTATGCTTTTAATCAAGATGTGCGCTGTCAGTGTTCTGCAGAAAGTATTAAACGCTATCAAAACCGTATTTCAGGACCGTTGTTGGATCGTATCGACTTACACATTGATGTACCACCTCTGCAAGCACATGAATTACAGGATACCCGACCAGTGGAAAATTCTGAAACCGTGCGAAGCCGTGTCATTCAAGCATATACACGACAATTGCAACGCCAAGAGTGTTTAAACATGGCGCTCAGTCCCAAACAATTAGAGCAATTTGCACATTTAGATGATACTGCGCAAAATATTTTAGCCATTGCGCAGCAGCGTTTGAACTTATCGGCACGTGCGTATCATCGGGTGTTACGAGTGGCACGCACCATTGCAGATTTAGCCCAAAGTGAACAGATTCAAAGTCCACATTTGAGTGAAGCACTGTCTTATCGTGCCCATGAAGCCTGATTGAAAGTCTAATTAAGAGTTCGATTAAGAATCTGATTAAAAGTCTAAGAGATGAAAATAGCCCATTGCCATGCCTGTACAATGGGCGAGTTGTTTTTATTGTTTTAAGTTTCACTCCTAACTGGAGCTTTTATTTATCGTCGTAGCCGTATCTTTAGAAGGCTTTAGTTAAAGTAAATACAGCTCCTGTTTCAACGCCACGCTTTGCCGCATGCGAAAAACCATCGGTATCAATATCAGTTCCTACAGCAGCCAATTCAGCAGATAAACCTTCAACTGAAGCAAAGTTATAGCTTACACCGACTTTCCAATCTACATAGCTGTCTTTTCCACCGCCAAAATCAAAGTCATCTGCTTGGGTGTAACCTAATCCAGCAACCCCAGAAAAGCCGGTACTTCCAATGGGTGCGGTATAAGTGGCATTGAAATACCAAGCATCGGTGTCACCACCTAAGAAATCATTACTGTAGTTAATGGCTGTTAATAAGCTGGCATCTTTAAACAAAACATCACTAAAACCTAATTTTGCATAAGCTTCGAGCCAGTTTAAATCGCTCTCACTTGGGTAGGCGTAATACCAAAAACCCACATCCAAAATGGGTTTGCTGGCAAAATAATCTAGGCTTGTGGTATAGCCCATATAAGGGTCAAGCTCTAAATGTGCCGTACCACCAAAATCGACATTGGAACCCCACACGCCTGCATACACGCCAGAATCATGGCTGAGAGCAAAACCTGCTTGCACTGCGGGATCATTAAAGGTTTGAGTTAAACCACGATAGCGATAATCACTGGTTAAGGCTGCTGTCCCGCTAAACGACATGCCTGTCGCATTTTCTGCAGCAAAGCTGAGACTTGATGTGGCTGCGAACATCGCCAAAGAAAGTGTTTGAAGTACGAATTTCATTTTAGATTCCCCCTGCATCGGATGAGATGCCTTTGTCTATTTTTTTTGACTCAATGAAGGAATTGCAAACTCTATGCCAACGATGAAATTCAGAACAGCAATTTTACGTTTAAAAGCAATAGATATAAATTTAAACTATTGTTATACATCAATTATTTTTAGTGTGTTTTTTATTTTGATTGGAATGAATTTTGATTTGCATCAATACTCGTCTTATAACCACTGCACTTTAAACATGAATTTACACAGTGCTATGATTATTTTTTGCATCCTTGCATAGCAATAAAGCTAAATCACATACCTAAAAAAGTGCAGTCAAGAATCACAAGCCTATCCTGATCAAAAAATAGAAAGTCATGCCTATCCTCTGTTCATCCTTACGCCATCAACTATCAAAACTCAGTGAACAGACAGAAATCCTGTCCTAAACTGCACTAGATTTCTGCACCAAAATTTGACATCAATATACGACGCGACACTTCAATCTTCACATCAAAAATAATTCAATGACCAAAACGATAGATCAATTTTAATTTTCGCAAGCCAACGACCATATAAAAGTTATGTATAAAATATCTGCTTAAACAGTTCTGTTTTCATCGTAATGCCAAAACTAAACACCGATGTTTCACATGAAATCCGTAATAGCCAAAAGCTATTACTCAAAGCTTAAATAAAATGTAATTTTTATACTCTTAATTCAAATAAAGATTCATAAATTTATTTCCCCACTTATCTCTTGCCCAAAATTCGACTTCATAGATAACCATTTCACAGGGAAAACTTCACCCTATTTTAAAATTTATGCTGTGCCTTATGCGCTTTGATCACACACCAAGCTGTTGAAAAATTGAACAAACTGTATTTTTAATGTACAAGTTGCAGATGCGCTGTATTTGGCTATGTTTCAGTGACTCAGTAAGTTTTAAATATGTTTATGTTTTTACTAAAAATTAAAATAATTATTAAACTTTTAAAAATTCAATATTTTTAATGACCCTACAGTTTATCGAAAAAATGCTTAACTTTAGTGTCATAAGCACCTTAAAAATGATATTTTCGCGCATAAATAGCGATACAATTCGCCTACGTTTCAACTACACATTTACTGCATGAGGCCATCTCCCAATGCTGAAATCTAAAAAACTGACACTTGCGTTATTGATCAACGCAGCGCTTATTTCAACTGCATTTGCTAGCGAACAAAGTGAATCTAAAGGCTTTGTAGAAGACGCAAACGGTTCGGTTTTATTCCGTACAGGTTATTTAACTCGTGACTATAAAGGTGTAGAACCTGGTACAGATACAAGTTCATTTGCGCAAACTGCAATTGTCAAATTAGATTCCGGCTTTACCAAAGGTGTAGTCGGTTTTGGCGTGGGCGTGATTGGTGATGCTTCATTCAAGCTAGGTGAAAATGGTCATACGGGCAATGGTATGATTCCAACGCATAGCAAGAATAATGCAGATCGTACGAAAGATGCTTATGACCATTGGGCGCGTGGTGGTGCTTATGTCAAAGCACGTATCTCGAATACTACAGCAACTTACGGTACACAAGTTTTAGATTTACCTGTACTGGCTAGCAACACTGCCCGTTTAGTGCCTGAATATTTCGAAGGTGTTTTAGTGACTAGCCGTGAAATTGATGGTCTAGAGTTAACTGCTGGTAAATTCACTAAAAATCAATATTCTGATCAAATTAACTCAGATGGTAATCAATTAGATCGTGCTGTTGTCTGGGGTGCAAAATATAAAGTCAATGATGCAATCAATACTGCTTATTATGGTACAGACATCAAAGACCGTTTAGAGCGCCACTATGTAAATGCTAACTTTAAGCAAGCGCTTGCGAACAATAGTGCTTTAACATACGATTTCAGCGGCTATCACACTAAGTGGGATGCAGCTGCAGATGGTAGTGCTTATACTTACTCACATACATCAAATGATTTTGATAATTTAAGTAACAGTATTTGGGCACTTTCCGCTACATATAACACTGGTCCACACAACCTTATGGTGGCATACCAACAAAATACTGGTAACACTGGTTATGACTATGGTTTAGGCAAAGGTGTCGGTGACGGTCATCAAACTGTTTATATGCCTAACTCATATTTGTCTGATTTTGTAGGTAATGATGAAAAATCTTTAGGCTTACAATACAACTATAACTTTAAAAATCATGGTCTTCCTGGTCTAAACTGGACAACTGCTTTTGTTTACGGTTGGGACATTGATGTTCGTAACCAACCAAAAGATGGTCAAGAACGTGAATTCTTTAACCAAGTAAAATACACCGTTCAATCTGGTTTTGCGAAAGACGCGAGCCTTCGCGTACGTCACTCATATTACCGTGCAAATGATAGCTACAAATCTATTTATATGAATGATACCAATGAATGGCGTATCTGGTTAGATATTCCAGTGAAATTATTCTAATTTCTCGGAATAGCAAACCCAATAAAAAAACCTGCACAGAATATGTGCAGGTTTTTTACATTTCAGCTTTCATTTGAACGCTGAACAGGCCACGCAAATTATGGATTTGCAGCTTTGTAGCCTTCAATTGAGTTCAATACTTCTTGTTTTGCAACATCAGCACCTTCCCAACCACTTAACTTCACCCATTTGCCTGGCTCTAAGTCTTTATAGTGCTGGAAGAAGTGTTCAATTTGGCTGATCAATAATGGTGGAAGATCCGTATATTCTTGAACATCTTTATAAATTGGGGTTAATTTTTCGTGCGGAACGGCAACCAATTTCGCATCAATACCACCGTCATCTTCCATGTTCAATTTACCCACTGGGCGGCAACGAATCACAGAACCTGGCTCTACTGGGTGTGGAGTCACAACCAATACGTCTAGCGGATCACCATCCAATGAAAGTGTATTTGGTACATAACCGTAGTTCGCTGGGTAGAACATTGCTGTACCCATGAAACGGTCTACAAATAATGCATCAGAATCTTTGTCAATTTCGTATTTGATTGGCGCTGCATTGGCAGGAATTTCAATGATCACATAGATGTCATTTGGTGCATCTTTACCCGCAGGGATATTGCTGTAGCTCATAGCATCACTCTTAAACAAGTTAAATCTTTTTAAAACCGCGTCAATTATAACGGTTTTCTGTCCTGAATTACTGCGCGATTATACATCTGCAAGGCAAAAATACATATTTTCACACCTGACTTGATCAGGTCAGTTTAATCACCATCAGCAAAATACAAATTGGGCAAAGTAAAGACAGCATCCAAACAATTGAACGCAGCGTCGCCCAATTGGCTAAATAACAAATTCCATAAATAATGCGCAGCACAATATAAGCAATACCAAACATCATCACCACCACTTGTGGGATGACCATATATTCCGCCATGAGCACTGCAGCAATAAATAAAGGCAGGCTTTCAAAACTGTTTTGCTGTACGGCGTTAGCACGTGCAGCAAAACCTGTGGTTTTGGCTAAAAATTCACGTGGATTTTGGTTATCTTCACGTTTAAAGCCGCCTGCCATTTTTGCGACAACAGCAAAGACATACGGCAATAAGCAAGCAATTATAATTAGATAAACAATTCCACTTATGCTTTGCATCAATTTTTTCTCATAAACTGTATTGAGAACTTATCATAACATGGCATTTCTTGAATAAATTTTGTTAAATAGCATGTTTTAAGCAATTGTATAAAGGATCCAGTATGGTCAGCCCAGATCAAAAGGAAATGTTAGATGTACTTGAAAAGCAGCGCCAACATCAACTGCGAGTGGATCGTGTTTTAAAAATTGTGTTGCCTATTGTGGCATTTTTATTGATGGTGATTTGCGCCAACATGAACGTATGGTCGACCATTTTTACCTTCGTTGTACTTTGGGTGGCGTTTTATGCGGTAGGGATTAAGCGCTTACCGCTCTGGCACTGGATTATTGTGATTGTGGTGTATTGCTTAATTGATAATATTTTAAGTTATGGCAGTTTTAATCAATCAGGTTTTAGCCGCCAATTTGGTGCGATGTTTATTTTCTTGGGTATTGTGGGTGTTGGGCGTCGTTACTTTGACCGTTGGCTGATGAAAGAGTAATACTTTTGCCTTTATCGAACAAGAAACAATCTATTTTCTATAGCATATAAAAAATGCCCCTGAGTTTTCAGGGGCGTTTTTATTTCAGAGCAGAATGAATTACGCAGTCTTACGCAAATCTTTACGCAAAATTTTACCTACGTTTGATTTTGGCAATTCATCCATAAACTCCACATAACGTGGACGTTTATAGCCAGTTAAGTTCTCTTTAGCGAATGCTAATACTTCTTCAGTGGTCAATGATGGATCTTTTTTCACCACAAACAGTTTTGGCACTTCACCTGATTTTTCATCTGGTACACCAATGGCTGCCACTTCCAATACTTTCGGATGCTTCGCAATCACTTCTTCAATTTCAGATGGATACACGTTAAAGCCTGATACCAAAATCATGTCTTTTTTACGGTCTACAATTTTCACATAGCCACGTGAATCCATGACACCAATGTCACCTGTACGGAAGAAACCATTAATCATCACTTTATCGGTTTCATCTGGACGGTTCCAATAGCCTTTCATGACTTGTGGACCACGGATTGAAATTTCACCTTGCTCACCCAGTGCAACTTCATTGCCGTCATCATCCAAAATAGCCACTTCAGTTAATGGCAATGGAATACCAATGGTACCACTAAATTCGTCAGATGCAGGCGGGTTTGCCGTTGCAACTGGCGAAGTTTCAGACAAGCCATAACCTTCAATGATGTTAGTGCCTGTCACTTTTTTCCATGCTTCAGCAGTTGATGGTAATACTGCCATACCCCCGCCCATCGCCATTTTCAATTTGCTGTGATCAAGCTGTTTAAACTCTTCATTGTTCACAAGCGCATTGAATAAAGTATTCACCGCAGGGAAGAAAGTTGGTTGATATTTGCGTAATTCTTTCATCACCGCAGGTAAGTCACGCGGGTTTGGAATTAAGACGTTTGCCTGACCTTTGTACATGCCGTAAAGCGCACACACCATGAATGCAAAGATGTGATACAGCGGCAATGCACAGAAAATACGGTCATCTGGCTGACCATCTTGTGCACCGAATTTACTCTGGAAAATACCATCACATTGCAGCATGTTTGCCACAAGGTTGCGGTGTGTTAATTCTGCACCCTTAGATACACCTGTTGTACCACCCGTGTATTGCAACACAGCCGTATCACTTAAAGTTAAGCTTGGGCGTTTGTAGTTGCTTGGGCTTACTTTAGACATTGCTGCGTTAAATTTAACGTGACCCGGAATGTTCCATGCAGGAATTTGCTTACGCACTGAACGTAAAACAAAATTCACCAACGTGCCTTTTAATGCACCTAGCATATCGCCCACAGAAGCAACAACAACATGCTTCACAGGAGTTTTACCAATAATCGCCTGATAAACGGATGCAAAGTTTTCAATAATGACTAAAACTTCAGAACCAGAGTCATTTAATTGATGCTCTAACTCACGCGAAGTATAAAGTGGATTCACGTTCACCAAAACTAAACCTGCGCGGAACACCCCCAGTGCAACCACAGGATATTGAAGTACGTTCGGCATCATCACCGCAACACGCGAGCCAGGTGCCAAACCTAAACTTTGTAAATAAGTTGCAAATTTACGGCTAGCTTCTTCTAGTTCACTAAAGCTTAAAACCTTATCCATAAAGATAAAGGCATCACGTGAACCAAATTTTTGGAAATTACGTTCAAAAATGTCTACGAGTGACGTATTTTCTGCAGGCAGTTCTACAGTTTCTGGAATCCCTGTCTTTTGGTATTCAGCAAACCAAATCTTTTCCATAATGCCAATTTCTCCAATCAATAATCCTTAGTTTTAAACTGTTTTTCTCAATACAGGACGTCGTTGTTTGCTTGTTTATGTCCCGTATTGCATCCATTTTCACGAATACAAACCATATATAACGTATTTTGCTTAAAAAACGCTAGTATTATCTTTGAATTAACAGTTTATTTGCTTTTTGGTAACCGCGTGGTAAGAGCTGACCTTTCGTGCCGCGCTTCGCCACATACTTCAGCAAATCGTCGCCTTTGAGTTTGAGTTGTTGCTGTCCTGCAAATACTTGAATTGCTTCATCTAAACTTAAAGGTAACATAGACACCAACTGATCTTTTTCTTCAAGTTGTATCAATTTATTACCTTTACCTTTGTTCAAAATTGGCAATTCTGACAGTTCAATCACCAGTAAACGCCCTGCTGAACTGAGCAGTGCAACATGACTCGCGTGTTCAATCATTTGCAAGTTCATCACTGTCGATTGTGCAGGCAAAGACAGGAATGCTTTACCTGCTTTGGCATTGGTATCTAGCTGTTTGGCCTGTGTTTTAAAACCATAACCTTTACTGCTGGCTGCTAAAATTTCAGCTTCATCATCGGCAATTAGTAATTGTTTAAAGCCAACGCCACTGGCAGGAGCGAGTTTTGAACTTAATGGTTCTCCCAAGCCACGTGCCGAAGGCAAGCTATTAATTGGCAACGCATAACTGCGTCCCGTATCATCTAAAATATAAACGCGCTGATTGGATTTGCCTTGTGCATGACTGAGATATTGATCACCCGCACGGAAGTTTAGATTTTCCGCATCGACCTCATGCCCTTTGGCACAACGAATCCAGCCTGCTTCAGACAACACCACCGTTACAGGGTCGGCAGGTAGCATATCTTGTTCATTAATTGCAGTCGCTTCGGCACGCAATACAATCGGTGAACGACGATCATCACCAAATTTTTTCGCGTCTTCTTTCAACTCACTGATAATTAAGTTTTTCAATGATTCAGGATTCGCCAATTGTTCACGAATAATGGCAGCACGTGCTTCTAATTCTTCTTGTTCACGACGAATTTCCATTTCTTCAAGCTTAGCCAAATGACGTAGCTTTAATTCCAAAATGGCTTCAGCCTGAATTTCATCAATACCAAAATGCGCCATCAACTCGGCTTTAGGATGATCTTCTTCACGAATAATCCGAATCACGGTATCAATATCTAAATAGGCAATCAGCAAACCTGCCAAAATGTGCAATCGCTTTTCGATTTTATTGAGATGATATTGCAAACGGCGTGTGACGGTATTTTTTCGAATCTCAATCCATTCCAGCAAAATACGACGAATCGATTTCACCTGCGGACGACCATCTGCGCCAATCATGTTCATATTGACACGATAGCTCGATTCCAAGTCAGTTGTGGCAAATAAGTGACTCATCACTGCTTCGGCATCAATACGGTTGGAACGCAGTACAATCACCAAACGGGTTGGGTTTTGATGGTCAGATTCATCACGCACATCGCTCACCAACGGCAGTTTTTTCGCCTGCATTTGATCGGCAATTTGGGTAATGATTTTTGAACCCGAAACCTGATACGGCAATTCGGTAATTACGATTTCATTTTTTTCGATGCTGTACACCGCACGCATACGGTAACTACCACGACCTGTACTTTGCATTTTCAGCAATTCTTCAGGCGGGGTAATAATTTCAGCTTTGGTAGGTAAATCTGGTGCAGGAATATATTCTGCGACTTTTTCATCGGTTAAATTTGGGTTGCGAATCAGGGCAATTGTGCCTTTCACCACTTCACGCAAGTTATGCGGTGGAATATCGGTCGCCATCCCCACGGCAATACCTGTGGTGCCGTTAAGCAAAATATTCGGTACACGCGCAGGCAAATTGACAGGTTCTTTTAATGAGCCATCAAAGTTATCTTGCCAATCACAAGTACCTTGCCCCAATTCCGCCAAAAGTACTTCACTATATTGCGATAGTTTGGCTTCGGTATAACGCATGGCGGCAAAGGATTTAGGATCATCGGGTGACCCCCAGTTGCCCTGCCCTTCAATAAATGGGTAACGATAACTGAACGGCTGCGCCATCAACACCATAGCTTCATAACAAGCAGAATCACCATGTGGATGGTATTTACCCAATACATCCCCTACGGTACGGGCCGATTTTTTCGGTTTGCCGCTGTGCTTGAGTCCAAGCTCACTCATGGCGTACACAATACGGCGTTGTACAGGTTTCAAACCATCGCTGATATGGGGTAATGCACGATCCATAATCACGTACATGGCATAGTTAAGGTATGCACGTTCAGTAAATTCTGCTACGGAACGGTTTTCTGTTGCATGATGCGCAAGGCTTGTCATAAAACCTGTCGTCCTAAATCATTTGTTTTTGTATCAATCGGCTTATGCTATGCCGCAGCAGCATCCTGCACAAGGGCTAGTAAGGATGCTCTGCGACAATTTGTGTCTTATGCCGTAAAAATATTCATTTTATAAAAAACAGCAATGCAAAATATACGATGGCTGGTGGTTATTTTACAAACCTATCGACTCTAAAGTTCTGCCTTTGGTTTCTTCACCCAACACCACAATCACCAAGGCAACGGCCAATAAAACCGCTGTAAACATCATAAAGACATAACTAAAGCCATTTTGCATAACCATCATGTGTGTGACCACCATCGGGGCGATAATACCGCCCATGCGTCCAATGGCCGAGGCCCAACCTGAACCAAAAGCACGAATATTGGTTGGATATTGTTCAGGAGTATAGGTGTATAGCACCCCCCACGCGCCCAAGTTGAAGAACGACATCAAACAACCCCAGAACATGATCATCGCCACACTATCCGCCTGACCAAAGAAGTACGCCGATACGGCACACATGCCAATAAAACCTGCCAGTGTGGCTTTGCGGCCTAATTTTTCGACCAGCCAAGCGGCTGCAATATAACCGGGTAATTGCGCCAAAATCATGCCCAACACATATTCAAATGACTGTACGATGCTGTAGCCTTGCTGCACCAACAGACTAGGCAACCAAGTGAAAATGCCATAATAGGAATAGACAATGCCAAACCAAATCAGCCACAGCATTAAACTACGACGTGCAAATGGTCCCGACCACAGTTGGGTAAAAGAGATATGCTGTTTAGCGGCAACAGGCTGAACTTCAATCTGTTCAATGACTTCTACCCCACATTGACGCTCAAACTTTTGTACCAGTGCATGTGCTTCGGCAATACGACCACGATTGATCAGATATGGGATAGATTCAGGGACTTTTTTCCAGATAACCAAGGCATATAAGGCAGGCAAACCACCGATTAAAAATGCTGTATGCCAATCAAATTTTGGAATCACAAAATAAGAAACCAATGCCGCACATAACCACCCCAAGCCCCAAAAACTTTCCAGCAATACAATAAAACGCCCACGCACATGCGCAGGAATGTATTCACTGACCAACGTCACCGCTACGGGAAGCTGCCCGCCCAAACCTAAACCGACAATAAAGCGAAAGACCAGTAACCAAGTTAAATTCGGTGCAAAGGCACAAGCGGCAGTAGCTAGACTGTAAATCACCAAGGTGGTGGCAAATACAGTTTTACGTCCAATTTTATCGGCCAGACCACCTGAAAAGACTGCCCCAATGGCCATTCCGACAAAGCCAATTGACACCACCATGCCTTTTTCGGCAGGGGTCATGCTCCAGTCTTCTGCCATTTTTGCCAAAATAAAGGAGATCAGTCCTGTATCCATGGCATCAAACATCCAGCCCAGACCAATCACCACCAGTAGGCTATAGTGGAATTTTCCAATGGGTAGACGTTGCACACGCGAAACTAAATCCATAACACACTCTTTAAGTTGGCTAAAAGGATATGGGCTAAAACACAACTGCTGTTGTATTTTTATACTATGAATTGACAGGATGTGGATAGCATTAAAAAACCGATCTGGTGATCGGTTCGCTTCTATTTGGATATTCAATACAATTCTTATAACCAATTAGGTTTCATCTTTAGAGGATGCTGAATGTTCATCATCGTCCTGATAAATAAATTTAGGCATTTCTAAGCCAAAATAAATCGCAATCAAACGCAAAGTAAAACCAAAAACAAGTGTTGAGATCACGGTCAATTCAAGCGACAAACCGATTTCGATACACAACCAATAGCAAATCACGGACACAAAAGAAATACTGGCATATAGCTCACGGCGGAACACTAAAGGCACATCGTTACACAGAATATCACGCAGAATCCCACCTGACACACCTGTTAAGACGCCTGCAACGGCAGACACCACAAAGCCATGCCCCATTTCCAAAGCAATTTGACAACCAATAATAGTGAAGCCAATTAAGCCTAAAGCATCGAGCACCAAGAAAATGGAACGTAAATGACGCATCCATTTGGCAATTAAAATGGTGATAAAAGCTGCAATACAGGTCAGCACCAAATATTCAGGATGTTTGACCCAAGTCAGTGGATAATGCCCTAATAACACATCTCGCACCGAACCACCACCCAATGCGGTGACACAGGCAATTAAGGTGACACCAAACCAATCCATGCTACGACGCCCTGCAGACAATGCGCCTGTCATCGCTTCTGCGGTAATCGCGATTAAGTAAATGACCAACAACAACATGGACTTGCCCTTCTTTCACTAGGCCAATAGATGCGCGTTATAATAAGCGAAAAACCAAGATAAAGTTATAAAAATTGCGCACAACATTGCTTAAATTTTTTACCCGAACCACAAATACACGGCTGTTTCATAGTCGGCTGTTGCCCTGTGGTCGGATCTAGAAAATACCAACGGGCCTGATGTTGCACAAAATGGGAAATTTCATGGTGAATTTGCGTCTGCTTGGCATCGTGGTAATGGGCTTTAAATTCAACTTGGGCATGGCTTTTATCTAGCTTTTCATTGCTATTCAGCACTTCGAGCTTTAACCATTGATTCGACTTGCTCCAATCTGCAATTGCGTCAACATCCAGACTTGCCTGTTGTCCTAGCGCAGTGGTTTGCACAATATAATCAATTTGTTGTAAGGCAAAAGCACTATAGCGTGAACGCATGAGTTGGCTTGCAGTTTCCGCATGTGCCTGCCCTACGTGTAAAGGTTGGCAGCAGTGTTGATAATCGCCCTGCCCGCATGGACATGCCAAATTCTTCATCAATATTCCAAAACAATTTTAAATAGACAATCATCTTAAATAAAAGATAGGAAAATAGCCCGATATACGGGCTATTTTCGGTGGGGTATTTGCAAACTATTCTTCGTCAGAACTTCCTTGCTGAATCAAATGCACTTTTTCAATTTTATGTCCATCCATGGTCACAATTTCAAAAACATAACCATCGGAAAGCAGCTTTTCACCGTTTTCAGGCAAACGCCCCAAATGGAATAAAATATAGCCTGATAAAGTTGAATATTGCTCGCTTTCATCCACCAAATCACGACCTAATAATAAAGATACGTGACGAATATCAATGGAACCATCTAGCAATAATGTGCCATCTTCCAAACTTTCAGCACTGGCTTCGAGTGCATCTTCATCTGGGAATTCACCTGCAATTGCTTCCAGAATATCAATGGGTGTGGCAACGCCTTCAATCGAGCCGTATTCGTTCAGCACAATCGCCATTTGCAGCGGTGCTTGACGCAATTGCTCCATCACCATCAAAACTTGGGCATTTTCATGCACAATCACGGGTTCACGCAAATGTGTTTCAAAGTCCAGTACACCTGTTTCAATGTATTGATTCATGACTTTATGGGTTAAGACAATGCCTGAGATATTGTCCAGTTCACCACGTGCCACAATCACTCGTGAATGGGTCATACTTAATAATTGGCTGCGAATTGAGGCATCATCTTCGTCTAAATCAATCCATTCCAGTTCAGGACGTGGCGTCATCACCGATTTTACAGGACGCTCAGATAAGCCCAACACTCCTTGTACCATCACGCTGTGATAGACGCCATTTTCAGCATCAAAGACTTCATCAGCAAAGGCGCGGGTAGCCAAAACATCTTCGTTGATATGACTGCTTTCTGTCGTATTTTGACTTTTGCCACCTAACATCCGCATCACAGCCGAAGCAGTACGGTAGCGTAAATCGGTGGTGGTCACGGTTTTTTCCTGATTTCTGCGGATGGTTTGGTTCAGGAATTCAATCATCACCGAGAAGCCGATGGCGGCATATAAATAGCCTTTTGGAATGTGATAGCCAAAGCCTTCCACCACCAATGAGAAACCAATCATCATCAGGAAGCACAGGCATAGAATCACCACGGTAGGATGCTTATTGACAAAGTCCATGAGCGCTTTAGAGGCCCACAACATAATGCCAATGGCGATAATCACCGCAATCATCATGACCGATAAATGCTGCACCATGCCCACAGCGGTAATCACGCTGTCGAGTGAGAACACCGCATCTAGCACCACAATCTGCACAATCACCATCCAGAAAGTCGCGTGCACAGGGTTTTCTTCTTTTAGTGCTGGTTTGCCTTCAATGCGTTCGCGCAGTTCCATGGTGCCTTTAAACAACAGGAACACACCACCAAACAGTAAAATCAGGTCACGTCCAGAGAAAGGATGTTCAAAAATATGAAACAGTGGTTGGGTCAGAGTGACGACCCACGCGATAGAGGCGAGTAAAATCAGGCGCATCCCCAAGGCGAGAAGCAAGCCCACCACCCGTGCCGTATTGCGTTGTTCTGGCGGTAACTTTTCTGCCAAAATGGCAATAAACACCAAGTTATCAATGCCTAATACAATTTCGAGTACGATCAGGGTCAATAACCCAACCCACGCAGCGGGGTCAGACATCCATTCAAAGATCATGCACTCTTCTCCTGAATATCATGGGTCAAACGTGCCACACGGCGATGACACTGAAAAGATAAGTTTGCTTGCTCTGGTTGGCACAGCATGTAATTTAAAAATATTCGTTCGGTGCGACTACTGCCACTGTCCATGACGATTCTATAGTTGTCAGACAAGCTTTGAGTATAGGAAAGTTTGCGCTCAGATTCATCCCCTTTTTGCGACATCATCCACGTCAATGCAGCACTTTCACAAATCTTTGCAAATTGAACACTGCATACTGACGGGTTTGTCATATTTGAGCACTAAGCTAGAGCCAACAAAAAGAACATGCTATGGTGAAGAAAATAAATGAATAGCGAATTAAGAATGACCCAATATATCAATAATCCATCTCCTCAAACCTCTCAACCTTTGGTGGCACTGTACTGTGGTTCGCGCTCTGGCAATAACCCGATTTATCAGGAAAAAGCAGTACAACTGGCAAGAAAACTGGCCGAGCAAGGCTTTGGTATGGTCTACGGCGGTGCGAGTATTGGATTAATGGGTTTGGTTGCCGACACCGTTGTGCAACATGGTGGGCAAGCGGTGGGAGTAATTCCTGAATTTATGCTGGATTATGAAATTGCCCACAGTAATTTAACCGAGTTACACGTAGTCAAAAGCATGCATGAGCGTAAAGCGATGATGGCAGATCGCGCCAGTGCTTTTGTGGCGTTGCCAGGCGGCTTGGGTACTTTTGAAGAGATTTTGGAAATTGCCACTTGGGGGCAATTGAATCAGCACCAAAAACCGATGATTTTATATAATGTAAATGGCTTTTATGATGCGCTGATTCAGCAGTTAGATCATGCGGTACACGAAGGTTTTTTACCACCACAGCACCGCGCTAAACTGATCGTGTGTAACCACTCCCATAAAATTATTAATGCCTTGAAGAATTTGGATTCTCCACGTCATTTTGTGGGTTGAACTTTTTTAGCTACATGAAATAGCAATAAAAATGAAAGTGAAAGCGAGTCGGTGACTCGCTTTTTTTAATTCACTGTTCATTGGTTTTTACAGCACAAAAAAGAGAACACCAAAGTGCCCTCTTTAATAGATTTCTAATTTTGCAATGCTGTTAGTTAAGCTTGATTTGGTAGACGGCAGTAGTTCCACTGACTTCATTACCCACAACTAACAGTGGCTTGCCGTTAGGCGAGTCTTTGGCTGCAATAAAGATCAAACCTTCGGGACCGAGATTTGAATTTTCAACGGTAACCTCATTACCTTCTGCATCGAAAGATGTACGGGTTTCACCAAACTTACGATCATTAAAATACTCAACAAAAGATGCTTGTGTCGGTTGGGTAATGTCGTACACCATAATGCCACCCATACGCTCCAACCCAATAAAGGCAAAAGTTTTTTGACCAATTTTACCTAAAGCAATGCCTTCAGGCTCAGGGCCTTTATTGTCACTACGATCATCTATACTTAATTTTTCATGATTGGTATTAAAGTATTCTGGAAATAATTCAGCAGCTTTACGTTCAAAGTCATTTTTTGAGTCCCAAACAATTTTTTTGGTTTTAGGATCTACAATACTGAACGAGCGGCCACCATAAGCATATAGTTTGTCATAGGTCATGAAACCATCGCTGTCTAGCACAGGCTCACCATTTGTATCTTTCTTGTAACCTTGCGTCCAAGTAATCGTCAAACGACCCAATTGTGAATCTTTAATTAAATTATCTGCACAAACTTCATTGGCATCTGTAGTGGTACATGCTTTAAATACGTTTGAATCAAGCTTTGCGCCTTTAACCCCTGACTTTAATAGACGTAAATGCGCTGCATAATCGCCATTGGTACTGAAGCCTTTATTATTGAATAAGTGTTTAACACGAATTTCTTCTGCATAACCCTGAGTTATTTCATCCGTACCAAAATATAAGTCTTCATCAACCAACCATTCACGCGCATCACCTTCATTGGCAGTGACCAAGTAGCTTTGTCCATTGGCTTGATATTGCGCAATTGCATCTGGCATATACATGCCATATAAGCCTGGCCAAGCTTGAATATTAATCATCCCCTCATTTTTAGCACAGGCTGTAATCGTTTTACCGTTATAGTCTTGCTTACCAACAACACAATCACGATCACCTGCATCTAAAGCATTTGCAGCTAAGCCAAAGTTTTTATAACCCAATGGGAAAATATCGACCACTTGGTCTTGAATCAAATCAATTACAGCAATAGCATTGTTTTCTTGTAGACTTGCCCAAGCAGTTTTACCATCGTCACTCACCGCAATATATTCAGGCTCTAAATCTTGTGCGACAGTCGCATTTGGCCCAAAAATACGCACGCCCGCATCAAGCAATTCCTGCTTACGTGTATTCCATGCCTGAAAATCTGCAGTTTTTACAGTAGGCTTGTTGATGTCAGTTAGATTAATAATACTGATTGAACCTTCTGGATCAATCTTATAACCTTCATTTGGCTCACCTTCATTGGCAACCAAGACTTTTTTGCCATCTGGAGTAAAAGTCAACATATCAGGCAATGCACCGACTTCAACTTTGCTGATAAAGCTCAGGTCTTTGGCTTTAAAAAATGCCACGATGCCTTTATCAGTTTTAGGTGTTGCCTGAACAGCTAAAGCGACAATACCTTGATGTACCGCAACACTATTGACTTCAGAATTCGCCAAATGAGTCTTGGCATCCAAGCTGTTCAGCTTAACAGGTGCACTTGGGTTGCTTAAATCCAGTACATCGACCACGCCATTTTTCGCATTGACTACAAATAAACGCTTACTTTCAGCATCATAAGCAGGAATTTCCGCAGCACTCGCACCAAAAACTTGTGCATCGTATTCCCCTAAACGCTCCAAACTAATTGTTGTAGGTGTTGCTTCAACAACTTCTTCTTTTACAGGAATAGGATCATTATTATCATTACATCCCACCATCCCCACAGACAATAAAGCCAACATTAATGCAGAAATTTGCGTTTTCATAAATTACTCATCATTTTTCTAAATGCACCCAACTTACAAACTCAAAGTGAATAATCGGTGACAAATAGATGACAATTTCATTGCATTTCCTTGAATTTTCAAACACTTTTCATGTTTTTATAGATGCAGTCCGCTAGATTGCAAAATGGTTTAAACTAGACCAAATGTCCATTTTGCCGAGTTATGAACCAAACACCGACCCATCAAGCCCTGCATCCTGAATACCGTCTTTTGGTATTTCTGGTTTCAATTGGCTTTTTTATGCAGGCGCTCGACACCACCATTGTGAATACAGCAATCCCTGCAATGGCGCATAGCCTGCAGGAAGACCCGCTGCGGATGCACAGTGTTGTGGTGGCGTATGTGCTCTCGGTGGCAGCGTGTATTCCATTAAGTGGATGGCTGGCAGATCGTTTTGGAGTACGCAACACCTATTTTGCAGCGATTATCATTTTCACCCTTGCCTCTTTGGGTTGTGCCGCTGCAGCGAGTCTGAATGAATTGCTGTTTTATCGGGTGATTCAAGGTATTGGTGGCGCATTGCTCTTGCCTGTCGGGCGCTTGGCGATGTTAAAAATTATTCCACGCACCCAGTTTTTATCTGCCATGAGCCTGATGAGTCTGGCAGGGTTGATTGGCCCCTTAATTGGCCCAACGCTGGGTGGCTGGTTGGTCGAAGTCGCCACGTGGCACTGGATTTTCCTGATCAATATTCCTATGGGCATCTTGGGCTGTTGGATTTGTATCAAAGCCATGCCAAATGTGACTGAAACTGAAGTTAAAAACTTTGATTTTCTCGGGTTTATCCTATTAGTTGTGGCTATGGCGGGCTTATCTTTAGGCATCGAAAATTTTGCCAACCCACAACATAATCTGCTTTGGAATTTAGCGTTAATCTTGGCTGGTGGTATTGCTGCAGCATGCTATGCTCGCCATGCTCACACCCATCAAAATGCCTTATTTCGCAGTGATTTATTTAAAAATCGCTTATATGCGATTGGTATTTTAGGTAACTTTTTTGCCCGCTTCGGGGGCAATGCCATGCCTTTTATCATGCCAATCATGCTGCAGGTGGCTTTTGGTTTTGAACCATTTATCACAGGTTTGATGATGATTCCAACTGTGCTTGGTTCTTTGGTATCTAAACCAATTATTCGGCCTTTAATTCAACGTTTTGGCTATCGGCAGTTTTTACTGACCAATACGTTATTGGTCGGGGCGTGTATTGCTAGTTTTGCGCTGACCACTGCTGAAACTGCGACTTGGTTACGTGCCTTGCATTTTTTTATATTTGGGGTGCTTAATTCATTGCAGTTTGTGGGTATGAATACCTTTACACTCAAAGATTTACCTCAACAAGATGCCAGCAGCGGCAATAGTTTTTTATCCATGATTATGATGCTGTCGATGAGTATTGGCGTGGCATTGGCAGGTACTTTGGTGAATATGTTTAGTGCCTATTACGGCGCAGGACAGTTAGTCAGTGCCTTTCATGCCACTTTAATTTGTTTGGGTGTATTAAATATTTTGGCATTTTTAGTGTTTTGGAATATCCCCAAACACACGGCTGTTTAAAACGCCATTACCGAAAGCGCATGGTGCTACACCGCACTGCACGTTATGATATGACTTTGCTCCGCGAAGCTTTTTCAACATGCGCAAACCGTCCAATCAAGCTAAAAACTCAGCTTTTACACCGCACTATCGTATGACCATTGCGATGCTTGGCAGTGCTGTTTTGGCGGTTTTATTGTATTTGGGTGTGTTGCGCCAACAACCTGCGGCAACCGAAGAATATCCGATTCAAGGATTTGACGTGTCACATCATCAAGGCGATGTTCAGTGGCATAAAATTTCCCCACAAAAATATGCCTTTGTCTATTTAAAAGCCACCGAAGGGGGCGATTTTAAAGACCGTAAATTTCAGGATAACTGGCTCAAAGCCCGTGAACATGGCTTTTTGGTCGGCGCCTATCATTTTTATCGCTTATGCCGTGATGGAGCAATTCAGGCAGAAAACTTTATTGCGACTGTTCCAAAAAAATCCGACAGTTTGCCACCTGTAATTGACTTGGAGTATGACAGCAACTGCATCAATACCTATACCAAAGAACAGTTACTGCGCGAAATTCAAATCATGCATGATGCGCTATATCAACATTATGAAAAACAACCGATTTTTTATGTATCTAAAGCCTTTTACAATATGGTATTAACTGAAAGCTTTAAGCAAACACCACTTTGGGTCAGAGAATATCAGGGTAAACCACAACTGGCAGGTCAGCCAAAATGGTTATTTTGGCAACATACCAATCAGGGTCAAATAAAAGGTATTCACACCCCAGTCGACCTAAATGTTTTTTATGGCAATACCAAACAATGGCAGCATTTTTTAACAGACAACGCAATTCAACCCACAAGACTTGAACCGAACCAGAAAAAAATAACAAGATAGCTGCATCACAATAAAAAAGTACCGTCATGAAAATTATGAAAGGGCTGCTTTGGGCTGCTCTTACGCTCAGCATTTGTGCAGGATTCGCACTGCTTTACCTATTACAACCCGCAGGCAAACTAGAACAATTTTCCGCATGGCAATATTCAACAAAAACCGCAAATGCCAACTTAAAAGTACATTATTTTGGCGTATCTACCCTATTGTTTGATGATGGTGAAAACCAAATTCTGATTGATGGATTTTTTAGTCGCCCCTCTCTTGCACAAGTCATGTGGAACAAGTTAGACAGCCAACCAGCCTTATTGCACAAGTTGATTCAACAGCATCAATTACAACGCACACGTGCGATTTTGATCACCCATTCGCATTATGATCACACGCTAGATTTGCCATTTTTGGCGCAGCAACTCAAACACAGTCAAATCATCGGTTCAGAAAGTAGTTTGAACATTGCCCGTGGTGCCGCAATTCCTGAATCTCGATTAAGCCTTGTCAATCCTGCCCAACCAATACAGATTGGAAAGTTTAAGATTACGGCTATTCCATCACAGCATACCCCTGCCACCGCTGTGAATAATGATTTAGGTGAACAAATTCAACAACCATTGTCCTTACCTGCCCGTTTTTATGAATTTAAAGAAGGCGGCAGTTTTGATTATTACATTCAGCATCCTGAACAGAACATTTTAGTCAAAGCCAGTACAGGCGCGATTTCTAAACAATTACAACACTTGCAGGTAGATACTTTATTTTTAGGGATTGCACAGCTCTCTAAACAATCGGTTGCTTTTCAACAGCATTATTTAGATGAAACTGTGGAAACGTTGCGCCCTCGTGTCGTGATTCCAATTCATTGGGATAATTTTTTCCAGCCTTTAGCGCGCCCTTTAGAGTTTTTGCCCCGCATTGCCGACCATAGCCCACGGAGTTTACAGCGTTTGATCGACTATGCAGAACAGCAATCGACACAGGTGATTTTGCTGAATAGCAACACGCCTTATCCGCTTGCTCCGATGCTACAACCGACTTCCTAAACATGCGATACTGTTGAAATCTAAACGCTTCATCTAGTTTGTGCCATGCGGAAAATCATTCATATTGATATGGATGCCTTTTATGCCTCTGTTGAGCTGCGCAGTCGTCCTGAATTGCAGCATTTACCTGTGGTGATTGCTTCGCATCATCCTCGTGCTGTGATTGCCGCGGCATCCTATCCTGCGCGTGAGTTTGGTTTACGTTCTGCCATGTCGATGGCACAAGCCCGCAAACGCTGCCCGCAGGTGGTGGTACTCGAACCCAATTTTGCACTCTATCGTGAGGTTTCCACACAAATTCATCAGATTTTTCAGCGTTATACACCACTTATTGAACCCTTGTCTTTAGATGAAGCTTATTTAGATGTCACCGAAAATTTACAAGGTATTCCAAGCGCAACTGAAGTCGCAATGCGGATTCGGGCAGATATTTTTCAAAGTACAGGTTTAACGGCCTCGGCAGGTGTCGCACCGAATAAATTTTTAGCCAAAATTGCTTCGGACTGGCATAAACCCAATGGCATTTGCGTGATTAAACCCAGTCAAGTGCAGCAGTTTATTCAGGACTTACCCTTAAAGAAAATTCCAGGCGTAGGTAAAGTCACGCAGGAAAAATTAAAAAGCTTGAATTTAAATACCTTGAGCGATTTGCAACACATTGAAGAAAACCTGTTGATTCATCATTTTGGCAAATATGGAAAACGCCTGTTTTTATTTGCCCAAGGGATTGATGAACGTCCTGTGCAGGCAGAACGTGAGCGCCAGCAAATTTCCAAAGAAATCACCTTTGATGATGACTTAAACTTAGCCGAATGTGCAGCTTACTGGTCTAGCTTGATTGATCAGGTTTGGCATAGTTTAGTGAAAAAACAATATGTTGCACGTGGCGTATCGGCCAAATTGAAACTCAAAAATTTTCAGGTCTTACAACATAGCAAAAGTTTTAAACAGCCACTTGAGAGCAAAAACGATCTTGAAAAAGTCCTGCAACTTTTGCTTCACGAAATGCATATTCCCGCACAGGATCAATTCCGTTTAATTGGGGTCGGTCTGTATCAACTCAGCTCTGCCGATGAACAAGCACAACTGTCTTTACTGTAAATATCACGACTCGTAAATATCACGGATTTTAAAGCGGTAAACTTCCCGCTCTACATAAAACATACCTAGCCAATACTTGCCGATGAATACTAAAGCTATTTTTGTATAAATTTCAGCCAAAAGAATAAAAATAAGACAATTTACCCTTCACAGTTGTGCTTTTTAGAGTAATCTATGCGCGCGATGTATTTATCCGTACATACGCTGAGATGTCAAAAATCACCATTACTTTTGGCATACTTGTCCTGTGATTGGCGTGACGATCAAATCCGAAGATTACAGGACAACTCTGCGCTTGGCACTTCGCCGCTTTGATACACCGTCTCTCTTTTCCTCGTATTTTCCATTCAACTACTTTTTATTTTAAGCAGACTACTGCCTGCATATTTTCCACGTGCTTGCCTGCCTCTATAATACCTCACGCTTTTTATACCTAATCGCTTGGCGCAAGGATTACACCCAATGGCTGTTCAACGTCTACATATTCAAAAACGTTATTCTGAAATTGCAATTTCTGGAAATTTAGTCCATTTGGCAGGGCAACTGGCAGAAGACACACAACAAGATATTGTGGGGCAAACCCAACAAACACTTGCCCTGATTGATCGTTTACTGGCAGATGCGGGTACAGATAAAAGTCACATCATGTCGGTGATGATTTTTCTAAAAAACATTGAGCGCGATTATGCCGCAATGAATCAAGTTTGGGATGCTTGGGTGGCAGATATACAAGCTTTACCGCGTACCTGCGTAGAAGCCAAGTTATATCATCCTGACGTTTTAGTTGAGATGACTGTGGTTGCAGTCAAACCTGAAGAGCAACCCAACGTATAACAGATGTGATTGGATCAGGAACATACCCAAAAAAATCAGCATGTCATGGCGACATGCTGATTCATGTTGTCTATCTAGTGATTTTAGCGGCAAGCGTTTAGCCTAATACCTTCACTTTATGGCGTACAGAATGCGCTAAAAAATCATACTTCTTTAAGGCAGTATCCAAATCATCTAAATCTGCATAAGATGACGATGACTGCCCAAAAGCTTCGCGTAATTCGTGATATTCAGGCACATCTTCATAACGCAGCACTTTATAACCCGCCAAACGCAGCAATTCATCTTGGTATTGTGCATTGCGGCTACGTTTCAACATCAACAAATCATCTAAAGCCACAATTGCAACAACTTGATGATTGGCATCCAACACCACAAAATCGGCAATCATATTGCGGTATTTATGTCGAGTACGTGAAAATTTCGTGGTCAGCAAGGCATCAAAAGACACATGCGCCAAGATGATATGTTGAGGTAAAATTTCCTGCAAACGTGTATACGTCAGCTGTTCATTTAAGTTAAAAATTGCACGTTGCTTTAGTGCACTGTCCTGAGGTTTTTCTCTATTTTCCAAGCCCTTAACCGCCATCAAGAGAAAGAAAATCAGTATCAAAACCCCAATCAAAATATAAATGGTCATTATTCAATCCTTAAAATCATTTTTATAGTTGTTTCGGCTTCATGCCGATTTTTTCATCAAATCAGTATATAACACGCTTTTATATTTAAACGTTCCATTTAAGAAACTACATGAAACATTGACAAAACCATCATAGAAACAGAAATTTTGTTTCACAAGCCCGCCTTTTGTCTAAGTGCTGTAGCATCTAAGCGTGTTTTTATCATTAGATACGAATACTGTATAGCATGCAAAAAAATAACAAAGCAATGCTTAACAGATTCGATTGTCGGACAATTCCGATGAAATGAAAAGCAAACAAAAAAGGCGCTGCAGCGCCTTTTGATGGATCTTAACTTCAAGTACTAAGCTTTCGATTTTGGCTTAGATTTTTTGTGTGAAAATGGACGTTTTTCACCTGTTTCACGTGGCGGCAAACCTGTGTGCTGAGTCAATATCTGCCCTTTCTTCGGACGATTACTGTTCTGAGCACGATTACCACTTTGCCCCGTACGTTTTTGTGAATCACCCGCGACAGTCGAGTTTTTCTTACGTGCCGTTTGATACTGTCCATCTGTGCCTTGCGGCTGATAGGTTGGAATCAGGTGCTGTTTAGAGTTCCCGATTAAATCTGCACGTCCCATTTCTTTTAAGGCTTCACGCAACAACGGCCAGTTGTTTGGATCATGGTAACGTAAGAAAGCTTTATGCAAACGACGACGTTTTTCGCCTTTGACAATATCCACATTTTCGGTATAACGCGCCACTTTGGCCAGTGGGTTTTTACCTGTGTAATACATGGTCGAAGCGGTCGCCATTGGCGATGGATAGAAAGTCTGTACCTGATCGGCACGGAAACCATTCTTTTTCAGCCACAACGCCAAATTCATCATGTCGTAATCGGTCGTTCCTGGGTGCGCAGCAATAAAGTACGGAATCAGATATTGCTCTTTGCCCGCCTCTTTACTGAAACGATCAAACATTTGTTTAAAACGGTCATAGGTACCAATACCTGGTTTCATCATCTTAGATAATGGGCCTTTTTCGGTATGCTCAGGTGCAATTTTTAAATAACCGCCCACATGATGCGTCACCAATTCACGTACATATTCAGGGTTCAACACTGCCAAGTCATAACGTAAACCTGAACCAATCAGAATTTTTTTAATACCTTTCAGTTCACGCGCTTTACGATACAACTGAGTTAAAGGTGCATGATCGGTATGTAAGTTTTGACATACGCCCGGAAATACACAGGAAGGTTTACGACAATTCTTTTCAATTTCAGGGTCTTTACAATGCAAACGGTACATATTTGCAGTCGGGCCACCCAAGTCTGAAATAATGCCAGTAAAGCCAGGCGCAGTATCCCGAATTTTTTCCACTTCACGCAAAATGGATTCTTCAGAACGGTTTTGGATAATTCGTCCTTCGTGTTCGGTAATCGAACAGAAAGTACAGCCACCAAAACAACCACGCATGATATTGACCGAAAACTTGATCATATCAAAAGCAGGGAAACGTGCATTGCCATAAGATGGATGCGGCAAACGTGCATACGGTAAATCGAATACATAGTCCATTTCTTCCGTAGTCAACGGAATAGGCGGTGCATTCAACCACACATCACGTTCACCATGCTTTTGCACCAAAGCACGCGCATTGCCCGGGTTAGTTTCTAAATGCAAAATACGGTTAGCATGCGCATACAGCACAGGATCATTCACCACTTCCTCAAAAGAAGGCAAACGAATCACTGCCAATTCACGTGGGGGTAATTTGTGTTTAATTGCTTTTGAAGCAGGGTGCAATTGCACAATCTGGGTATCTGCATCTAGCTGATCACCTTCACGAACAATTGGATTGCTGACTACATCTTTCTGGAAATTTTGATATTGCGCGAGGTTGTTGCCCTTATCTTTTTCAATCTCACAACCGTCTAAATCTTCGGTCATCACATAAGGGTTGATGATTGGATCGACACGGCCCACGCTATCTACATCATTAGATGCAATTTCAACAAATTTGGATTTAGACGCACGGTTATGTTTATTGATAATAAATGCTGTACCACGTACATCTGTAATTTCGTGGATTTTTTCACCTTTGGCCAAACGGTGCATCACTTCAATAATCGAACGCTCGCCATTGCCGTACATCAATAAGTCGGCTTTAGAATCCATTAAAATCGAGCGACGAACTTTATCCGACCAATAATCATAATGTGCAATACGACGCAACGAGCCTTCAATCCCGCCAAGTAAAACAGGCACATCTGGAAAGGCTTCACGACAACGCTGACAGTACACCGTAGCTGCACGGTCAGGACGTTTATTCGGCTGATTGTCTGGCGAATAAGCATCATCAGAACGGATTTTACGGTCTGCGGTATAGCGGTTGATCATCGAGTCCATATTGCCTGCGGTGACGCCCCAAGCGATGGTCGGCCTCCCTAAAACCCGAAAAGATTCCACATTGGTCCAGTCTGGCTGGGCGATGATCCCGACACGAAAGCCCTGCGCCTCAAGCACACGACCAATCACGCCCGATACAAAAGAGGGATGATCAATATAAGCATCACCACAAACTAGAATAAAATCGCAGGCATCCCAACCGAGCTGATCCATTTCTTCGCGTGACATCGGCAAAAATGGCGCAGGCTCAAAACATGACGCCCAATATTTGTCATAATCAAACAACGCTTTGGGTGCGGTCTGAGCAGTATAAGCAGTAGACATGGCTTGCAATTCTCGGCTGGGAAGTGGAAGATCAAAAGTCGATCAAAGATGAAAGCCGACTATTTTAGCATGAATTCCATTCATCTTGCTTGATTAAAAAACACACAAAATCAGCAAACTATTTTTATATCCTAAGTTGGTATCTGAATAAGAAAAGCATAAAGGGATAAGCCTAAAGCAATAATCCTGAATGCTTATCGCAGCGCTGTTGGTTTAATCTTTAAACGCCACGCACCATAAAGCGCCACACCCAAGACTGCAGTCATCACCCATGTCAGACCAGACCAGCCCCATTGTTCCCAAATCAGACCGCTACCACTACCGAGCAAACTCGAACCCATGTAGTAACTAAATAAATATAATGATGATCCCACTGCACGATACTGCAGTGCTTGAATCGACACCCAACTACTGGCAGTAGAATGTGCGGCAAAAAAAGCAAAGGTAAATAGCACCAATGCAGCCAATACGACGGCTAAATGTGCAATCGACATCAACCATAATGCGATCAACATTAGGACAATCACCATAGGCAACACACGTTCACGTCCAATACGATTGCCCCAGCTTGCCGCACGCGGTGAACTATAAATACCCGCCAAATAGGCAATTGAAATCACCCCAATCCAAACTTGGGAAAGCTCAAATGGTTTAGCTAGTAAATAATAGCTGATGTAATTGAAAACACTGACGAAACAGCCCATCAGCAAAAAGCCCTGTAAAAACAGGATTCTTAATTTACGGTCTGCCAAATTGGCAACAAAAGCATCTCTAAACCGCGAGAAGCGAATCGGATACGCTGTAAAATTTTTCGATGCAGGAAGTAACATATAAAAGGTGATTGCAATTAGTAAATTCAAACCACCAATAATTAGGGTTGCCGCTTGCCAAGATATAAAATCGACCAAGACCCCAGCAATTAAACGTCCACCCATGCCACCAATGGCCGTACCCGAAATATACAGCCCCATAGCAAAACCAATATCTTGCTGTCGAATTTCTTCACCAATATAGGTCATGGCGACCGCAGCTACACCACTCACAGCAATGCCAATAAAAATTCGTGTGGTTAAAAAGAATGACCAGATTGGAAGTAAGGCACTCAGAATTAATAAAATGGCAGCTAAAAATAAAGCCAAAACCATAATAGGTTTACGCCCAAAACGATCTGAAATAAAACCTGTGAAAAGCAAACCTATCGCCAAAGCCACAGTAGAAAATGACAGCGGGAAACTACTTTGGGTTGGTGTAACCGTAAAAAAATCGGCCGAAATTGGCATCATCGGTTGCACACAGTACAAGGTCGAAAAAGAAGCGAAACCCGCTAGAAACAACGAAAAAAGAATGGCTTTAAACGGCTTAGTACCATACTGAACATGAGATGCTGCAGCTAAATCAGACATATTTACTCCAATCACGCAATCAGTATACGCCTGTTTATGGACAAAAATAAGCTCGGTATTTTATCGTTTGCTCAAAAACAGCGTCAGTATCATTCATCACTTTGTCAGTTTTTGCTTACATGCACTGAAGCAAAATGAGGCTAGGCAGTATTTTGAGCTTACGGTATTCTTTAAAGCATAAGGAGACAGGATGTTTCCCAAACAGAAAACAACAATAATAGGTTTGAGCACCAGGATCGTGAGGTACGACAGGAGTTATACCTAAACACGAAATACAAAGAAACCCCGTCAGGATGATGGGGTTTCTTTTTATCTGTGTCTTGAGTATATAACTTTATCTATCATCACTTTCTATTTACACACCCCATAATCAAAAAGTCCCCAAACAAGGTTGAGGACTTTTGAACTTAGCACATTACAAGTTTAAGCTTTGGCAGCAACTGCTTTGCCTGCTTTAATTTGCTCAGCTTCATCTTCACTCATAATCAAGGCAACCGCAATTGCAGTGATCAACACTGGCAAACCTACTGCCATAAAGTTGAAGTGTGCAGGTAAATTCATACCCAATAAGCCGCCAATTAAAATTGGACCCACAATCGCACCCATACGACCAATGGCAGATGACCAGCCAATACCTGTTGAGCGTACCGCAAGTGGGTAATATTGTGCCACATAGCTATACAACAACATTTGTGAACCAATAGATGCTGCACCCGCCAAGAATACTAAGATGTAAAGCAAGAATTGATTAGATTGGAAGCCCATGAGGCTCATCACCAATGCACCCATGATTCCCAAGAACATCAATACAGGTTTTAAGTGGAAACGGTCTGCTAAAATACCACCACCCACGATACCAACGACTGCACCTACGTTCATCACCATCATGAACATTAAGCTGTTGTCCATAGAATAGCCTGCCGCCATCATCAGTTTTGGCAACCAGCTGCTGAGTGCATACATGGTTAATAGACAAGTAAAGAACGCTAACCAGAACAATAAAGTATTCACTGCACGACCGCGTTTGAACAAGCTCACCACGTTAGCAGCTTCAGGCACACCAACCTGATACAATTCAAAAGTGGTGTCTTCGGTAATTTTTAAATCTGGTGCTAAACGCGCTACGATTGGACGGGCTTGATCTTGCTTATTTTCTTTGACAATAAAGGTTAAAGATTCTGGCAAGAATTTCCAAATCACAGGCAATAAAAACAATGGGATACCCGCAATAAAGAACATGATTTCCCAGCCAAAACTTGGGGTAAACCATGAGCCAAGTAAGGCTGCCATTACACCACCTACAGCATAACCACTAAACATAGTAGTCACTAAGGTGCTACGCATGGTTTTAGGTGCATATTCAGAAGTTAAGGCCACAAGGTTTGGCATTACACCACCAATGCCTAAACCCGCTAAGAAACGTAAAATTGCAAACTCAGTTGGATTAGAAGCAAAGCCACCTGCAAAGGTTAAACCACTAAACAGAACGATACAGATCATGATGACTTTCTTACGACCAATTTTATCGGCCAAAGAACCAAAAATCATCGCACCAAACATCATACCTGCCAATGCAGTACTCGCGAGCATCCCCGCCTGAACAGCACTCAAGCCCCACTCATCCATCAATAAGGGTAAAACGACCCCATTAATTGCCAAGTCATAGCCATCAAATAAAATGATCAGTAGACACCATGCCACGACATTGAAATGAAATGGTTTGAATTTTGCGTGATCGATGACATCATTCACGTTAATTGCTTGATGTGCCATTCCTCACCTCCTGTGAGTTTGTGTTTCAGTAAGCTTGAATAGCAATTTTTACAGTGAAGACTTTCATTTTTATCAGTCATCCATGTCCACTTTTGCCATTCAAGTAGATTGTGTAACTTTCACACAAAACACAAAAAATAAAAATTCAACATTAGTCTAAAACATTTTATTAATTATGGGTTTATTGTTATTTTAAACACAATAAAATGTGATTATTCTTCTTAATATTTTCTTTTCCACATAAAAAAACACCCCCAACGTGAGTTGAGGGTGTTTAGAATAATGAGCTGGCGATGACTTACTCTCACATGGGTAACCCCACACTACCATCAGCGCGAAGAGGTTTCACTTCTGAGTTCGGGAAGGGATCAGGTGGTTCACTCTTGCTA